>DLAP01000048.1:0-36171 GCA_002493965.1 Clostridiales bacterium UBA7044 | reverse complement strand
ACCAAGCCCTCGATCTGGTGGAACATGGGGGAGTGGGTGGCGTCGGCCTCGTCCTTCCGGAACACCCGGCCGGGAGCCAGCATGCACAGAGGGGGCTTGTGGTTTTCCATAAACCGGATCTGCATGGGGCTGGTCTGGGTGCGCAAGCAGGACGCTGTCGTCATCGGTAAAGTAGAAGGTGTCGCTGCGGTCCCGGGAGGGGTGGCCCTCTTCAATATTCAAGCAGGCTAAAGTTATAACTTGCCAGCTCCACCTCGGGGCCGTCCACCACCTGATAGCCCAGGCCAACGAAGATGTCCTTGATCTGCTGGAGCACCTGGTTCATGGGATGCTGATGGCCGATGGTCACGGTTTCGCCGGGAATGGTTACGTCGATGGCTTCTGCCTCCAGCTTTTTTTCTAGGGCGGCGGCATGGATGGCGGCCTTCCGGCTTTCCAGGGTTTCCTCAATGGCCGCCCGGACAGAGTTTGCCATCTGGCCCATGACGGGACGCTCCTCCGGGGAAAGCTTTCCCATCTGCTTTAAGACAGCAGTCAGCTCACCCTTTTTGCCCAAGAGCCTGACCCGCAGCTCTTCCAGAGCCGCTGGGGTAGAGGCAGCTTCCAGAGAAGCCAGAGCATTCTTTTTGATCTGCTCCAATTGTTCTTTCATTTTCTGATTCCTCCTAAAAGGTTACTTACAAAGTTAATTCCCATGCGGAACAATCGCGCCGCAAATCATGAAAGCAGTTTATGCATGGGAATTTATATGCATCAGCGGCGGTTGCCCCGTAAGGGGTGAGACGCTGGCATTTATAAAAAGTATTTTACTATGACAGCAAAGCTTTCATAGTAAATAAAGGGATAAAAAATATGCCAATCCTCCCGAAACCCGGGACGAAAGGCATTCCTTCCGCGGTACCACCCGCAATTCGCCGTAGCGGCGCGCTTATTTGGATGCAGACACATCCTCAGACCCGTAACGGCGTCACCCGTCCAACCCTACTTACCAAAGCTTTCAGGCGGCAGCTCCCGGGGGAAAGCCATATATCCTACCAAAGCGGCTCACACCCTCCCGCTCTCGCTGTATGTGGTATGCTGGACATAAGGCAGCCCGATCATTGCTTTTTCCTTATCCATGCTATCCTAGCACATCCGCATGGAATTTGCAAGCTTTTTTTGCTGTCCACTTGACGAAAAATCCCAGACATGGTATGGTAACATTATTTAGGAAACTCTGAACAATTCGCCTGCGGCCGGACAGCGAATCTTTTACTGCTGGCTCTTGTCTCATTATTCAGAGCTTCCTTAAAAGAAAAGGAGCGAAACCAGCATGAAATATGAATCTACAAAGGAAGCCTTGGAAGCCCTGAACAAGTGGCAGGAAACCATTGCTGCCTACGCCCACGCCATGGGCGTCATGTATCTGGATGCCACCACCGCCGCCCCCAGCGACACCTGGGAGGGCCGAGGCAGGACCATGGGGGTGCTTTCCCAGGTGGTCTACGATCTCACCGCGAACAGCGAAAACGGCGAGCTGCTTTCCTACCTGGAGGCCCGGCAGGAGGAACTAAGCCCTCTGGAGAAACGGGAAGTGGAAGTTTTCCGGAAGAATTATGATCAGACCAATCGGATCCCCGCCGAAGAGTACGTCGCCTACAATGTCCTGCTGAACGACGCCCAAAACGTGTGGCATAAGGCCAAGCTGGAGGATGATTTTGAATCCTTTGCCCCGTACCTGGAAAAAATCGTTGCCTATAATCGAAAGTTCGCGGGCTATTATCACCCGGAAATGAAGACCTATGACGCGCTGCTGAACGAATACGAAGAGGGAATGTCCATGGAGACCCTGGATGCCTTCTTTGCTCAGCTGCGGCAAACCATTGTACCGCTCATTGATCAAATTCAAAAGACCGCTCAGATCAACGATTCCTTCCTGTTCCGCCACTATCCGGTGGAAACCCAGCGAGTTTTCTCCGACAACCTGATGGCAGTCATGGGCATCGACCGGAGCCATTGCGGCATTGCGGAAACAGAGCATCCCTATACCACCAACTTTAATAACAAGGACGTGCGGATTACCACCCACTATTATGAAAACAACCTGGTTTCCTCCATGTTCTCCGTGGTTCATGAGGGCGGCCATGCCCTGTACGAGTTGGGCGTGGAGGATCGGTACAATTACACGGCGCTGGCCGGAGGCGTGTCCATGGGCATTCACGAAAGCCAGAGCCGGTTCTATGAGAACATCATCGGCAGAAGTCAGGCTTTCGTCCACGCCATCTTCCCCAAGGTGAAGGAATTGTTCCCCGAGCAGCTTTCCGATGTGGACGAAACCATGTTCTACCGGGCCATCAATAAAGCGCAGCCCTCTCTCATCCGCACGGAGGCGGACGAGCTGACTTACCCCCTGCACATCATGGTGCGCTACGAGATTGAGAAGCGGCTCATGGACGGCAGTCTGGAAGTGAAGGACATCCCCGCCCTCTGGAAGAAGCTGTACAAGGAATACCTGGGTGTGGATGTTCCCAGTGACCGGGAGGGGTGCCTCCAGGACAGCCACTGGAGCGGCGGCAGCATCGGTTATTTCCCCTCCTACGCTCTGGGCAGCGCTTATGGCCCGCAGATGCTGCATAAGATGGAAGAAGACTTAGGTGATGTGTGGCAGGACGTAGAAAAGGGCGATCTGAGTAAAGTGACTGGCTGGCTCCGGGAGCACATCCATCGCCATGGCAGCTACTATAAGCCCGGCCAGCTTTTTGAGAACGTCTGCGGGAAGTTTGACGCCAAATACTACACCGACTATCTGACAGAGAAATTCACAAAGCTCTATGGGCTGTAAGGACATGGAAGAGAGAATACTGACCCATGAGCAGGTACTCTCCCTGCTGCCTGAGCGGGACCCGGAGGGCCATAAGGGCACCTATGGAAAGCTTCTGCTGCTGTGCGGCAGCCGGGGCTATACCGGGGCGGCTTACTTTGCTGCCATGGGCGCCCTCCGGTGCGGTGCGGGCCTTACGTTCTTGGGGGTTCCGGAGAGTATTTATGCCATCGAAGCCTGCAAGCTGAATGAGCCGATCGTGTTCCCCTTGCCGGAAAAAGAGGGGAAGCTTTCTGAGGAAGCCATCCCGGAGATTTTGAGTAGGCTTCCCCAAATGGACGCTGTGCTGATGGGCTGTGGTCTGGGCCAGTCAGCGGGAACCCTTTCCGTGGTGAAGGCGGTGCTGGAAAATGCCCAGTGTCCGGTGGTTCTGGATGCCGATGGCATAAATGTCCTTTGTCCGCATAAGAATATTCTGCGGGGAAGACAGCATCCCACCATCCTGACGCCCCATGAGGGGGAGTTCCTCCGGCTGGGCGGCGTTTCCGACGGGGATAAAATGGCTCGTGCCGCGTCCTTTGCCAAGGAATGGAACTGCCATTTGGTTCTGAAAGGCCACGGCACCTGCGTCACCGACGGAAAGACAGGCTACCGAAACCCCACCGGAAACCCGGGGATGGCAGTAGGCGGAAGCGGCGATGTGCTGGCCGGCATGATTACAGCGCTGTTAGGGCAGGGGATAGTTCCTATGGAGGCGGCAGCGGCTGCCAGTTGGCTCCACGGGGCGGCGGGGGACATCTGCGCCCGGGAGCTGGGTCAGTACGCAATGCTGCCTACGGATCTGCTGGAGGCCCTTCCCCGACTACTGAAATAGGACGGATTCGGCATATGAAAAAACCCGGCGTGCTTCTTTTATCGTTTGTACTTCTGCTCACAGGCTGCTCCGGAAAAAAAGACGAGATAGAAAGAGGTATGGAACTCCGGGCGAAGCTCCTGCGGGCGAACAGCTGCGCCTTCGATACGACGGTGACGGCGGACTATGGAACGGCAATCTATGAGTTCGGAATGGCGTGCCAGGTTAGCGAGCGGGGGGATTTCCTGTTTTCCGTGACGGCTCCGGAAACCATCTCCGGTGTCACCGGAAAGATTACCCGGGAGGGGGGCAAGCTGACCTTCACCGACGCGGCGCTCCAGTTTGACACCATGGCGGAGGGGCAGGTGACGCCGGTGTCCGCTCCCTGGCTCTTTATGAAAGCCCTCCGGGATGGCTACCTGACGGCGGCAGGCATGGAAGGAGACCTGCTCCGACTGACCATTGACGACAGCTACGAGGACGATGCCCTCCATCTGGACATCTGGCTGGACAGGGAAAACACCCCCACCCGGTGCGAGATCCTCTATGACGGCAAGCGGATCGTGACGCTTACCGTCGAAAATTTCACGATCGTGTAGCAATTTAGGTTTGCTCCGGCATAGGATATTTTGTAGAAAGCGCTGATTCAATCGACAAGGCCCACTGTTCAGCTGCAGACGTTTGATTCAGAGTTTTCTAAGCGCATGACCGGTATAAAATCCCAGCGTTTGTGGAACAATAGATTCACTGCGTTACATATGGGTTTTCTCCGGTAGCGCAGGGAAATCTGCACGGAGCGTGAAGACAATGAACGAAACGACAGTTAAACGCGGTGATATTTTTTACGCGGATCTGTCCCCGGTGGTGGGCAGCGAGCAGGGAGGCACCCGGCCTGTTCTCATTGTCCAGAATGACACAGGCAACCGCCACTCTCCCACGGTGATCGCCGCGGCCATCACCAGTCAGACCGGAAAAGCCAAGCTGCCCACCCACATCAACATCATGGGTGGAAGTGTGGGCCTAAGCAAGGATTCCATCATCCTTTTGGAGCAGATCCGAACCATCGATAAGCGCCGCCTCCGGGAGCACATGGGCCACCTGGATGAACAGCAAATGGCCAGGGTGGACGACGCCATTGCCGTCAGCTTTGGACTTCCCGGCGGAAACCGGACAATGTGAATGTTTGCCCCCCTTGCGGCATAGAATGCGGCAAGGGGGGCGTTGCTTATGGATGGGAATTACGGTGTGTACTTCGGGAAGGAAATGGCGGGAAAGGTCCAGGTAAAGCGGGAAGGGCTTTATTACCGCTTTATCTGCCGGTGTCAGCTTTCCGGGGACGTGGTGTGCAGGCTCCATGTCACCTGTGGGGACAAGCGGGAAAGCCTGGGGGTGGTGGTGCCCATGGATGATGGGTTTGGTCTGGATACCCGGATTCCGGTGAAGCATTTGGGAGAGGGAGAAATGGAATTCCGGCTGATTCCCAAGCAGGAATCCATGCGGGAAACGGCGGGAGAAACCTTTGTTCCGGTCTATCCGGAGGAGCCATTTTCTTACATAGAGCGGCTGAAAAACGCTTTTCTGGCCCGAAAAAAGGGACAGGTGGGGGTTGTGATTCGGGAATGATATTTGCGCCGCCGCGGGTTTTGCAGCGGCGCAAATTTAATATAATCTTAAATGAAACGGCCTTGATTTAAGAAATAAAAAATCATATAATAAAAAATATCAGGGGGGTGAGGCCGGTGAATTGAGGTAATTTAACAAAGGAAATGAAGAATTGCTTCAAAACAAAAGGTGATTTCTATGTTATGTGAGAAAAAAACGATTATGCGGAAAGGAATGCTGATTTTTCTTATTTTACTGCTTTCCGTTATGATTTCCGGCTGCCATAAGGAAGACAGCGCCCCGGAAAAAGGGGATTTTTCCTATGATCTTCCGGAAGGCTTTACCATTTCGGATGTGACCGAAAAAGACTGCGCCATCGTCAGCAGCGACGGTGTAACGGTGGGCGGCATGATTTTGACAGACCTGAAGGGAAAGGACCTGACAGGCACAGATCGTGTGGCGATGTCCCAATACCTGGAAAATATCGCGGAGGGCAGCGAGTATTTCAGTTGGACAGGCGGCGATGACGCACATCCAATCTGGTACTTAACCCAGTCTTTTACCGACCCGGATTCCCAGGAGAAGCGGGAATACTATCGGGTCTTTTTTGTAAAGGATTCCGGGGTATATGATATGTGGTTCGATATGGAACGGATTGACGAGGATACCATTTCTGAGTTTTTACCCATTGCAGAATCGACTGTTGATTCTTCCACTTCTTCCGATCCTACTACTCCTTCTGATTCTCTTGCACAAAGGCTGCAATTTTCCGTGGTCGAGGCGGAGAAGCCGGGCCATTACACCATGTTTTCCAAGGAAGAGTTTGGGGGAAATACCAACGCGGATATCCTGTATTCCGGCTTGACGGAAGTGAACATTATCTGGAATGGGGAGAAACTTCCTCTTGCGTCAGCCATCCGGGACGGGCAGCTAACAGTGCCGGAAATTTTTGCCCTTGCCCGCATAGACGCCGGAAACGGATTCTGCCAGGAAACCTACGATTCGGAGCATGGCCTGACCCATTTCGTCTACACCTATCCCGAATGTGAGCTTCATATGGCATACGATGTCTACGAAACGCCAAATGGCAAGCAGACGCTGATAGAAGAAATCCATATTTATGATATTACAGACGATTATCGCAGTATCGGTCCATATTATTATGTGGATGAAGAGAGCGAATGGGGGTACTTCCTGGATCGGGAGGACTGGGGACTTACCTTTGCGGTTTCCAACGTCTCGCCTACGCAAATTACCGTGAACTATACCCAGCAGCAGGCGCAGGAGGTTGGGGAGCTGATCGCAGAGAAATATATGCTATGCAGACGGACGTCGGGCAGTGAATCCGACGTTATAGCAGTCTCCTGGCAGAAGGGTACAGAGGAATTATCGGTTCCCATCCAGTCCGACGGCTCCGGGCAGATTACCATTGACTGGTTCGACCTTGTCGGTGCTCTGGAGCCTGGGGAGTACTATCTTAGGTTCACTGTATTCGACCGCTATGATGAATCGGAGCTGCATCCACTGATTGTCAAATATCACGATGGGCAGGGGTACTGCATCCCGTTTTCTATCGAGTAATTGCAGGGGTTGTAAGCCGTAAATGGAACAGTGCCGCCGCAAAAGCGGCTGTGTATAGGAGAAGCCGGTATGCCTGGTATTGACAAAAAATGCATGTAGTAGAAATTTTTACGCAAAGATTTATTTTCAGGAGGTTTCCATGAAGAATTTCGTGCGATTCTCTTCAATAATATTGGCCGCTGCACTGCTGCTAACGGGATGCACCGGGCCGCAGATGGTTCCCCAGCCCACCACGGAAGCAACGGAAGCGGCGGAGTCAGCCAGGCATCTGACCCTTTTCGTCCAGCAGGATAAGGACGCGTCCCAGTATTTCCCGACTGAGGACCTGGGAGAAAATTTCCGGTACGGCATGCAATACCGGCATGTAAAGGATGTGACCGTTTCGATAGACGGAGAAGCGGTTCCGCTGGAAACCGCTTTGCGAAATGGCGATATCACGGAAGAGGATATCTTCTACTATGCCCGGAAGGATGCCCGGAATGGCATATGCGAAACCGAAGCGAAATCCCTGCGGGGCGTGTCAAATTTTTACTTCCATTACCCGGAGTATTCTCTCAAGCTCATTTATGACGTTCATGAAACGCCGGATGGCAACCAGTACGTAATCAGTCAGCTGTATGTTTACGCCCGGAGAATCTTTGGAGAAGGAACCTTTTCCATAGATCCCACCACGCACTTCTTTGATCCCGAAACCGGTGCGTATCTGGATCGGGAGGACTGGGGGCTGAGCTTTGCGGTTCAGCAGGTATCTCCTACCGGTATTTCTGTAATATGCACGCAGTCGAAGGGGCAGCAAATCGGCGATCTCTATATCGATTATTATTGCCTGTCGGACGCTTCCGGTGCCGGACGCCTGAATTTAGAGGGAGAATATGGCGCCAGTATGGATGAGATTTTTGTCAATATGGATGGTACTACGACCTTCACCATTGATTGGACAGAATGCTACGGTGCGCTTCCCAGCGGGGACTATTGGCTGGACCTGGACATTCATGATCTGTTCGAGAAGGAGCAGGTGCCGCCGCTGTCGGTGGATTTTCACGACTGGCAGATTTATTCCATTCCCTTTACGGTTTCCGATTGATAAAACTGCCTGCGTTTTTTTGCTGTATGGCAGTGCCCGCATAATGCTCTGAGCAACGGCCTGTGGAGGCACAAATCCAAATACGATCACTCTGCAAATGACACACGGCCCGCTACCGATCTGGCAGCGGGCCTCATCCGTTACTGCATTGTCCTACAGCCCAATCTCCAGCCCCACCGGGCAGTGGTCGGAGCCAAAAACATCGGTATAAATCGGTGCGGCCTGAATCTTTGACCCGATCCGGTCAGACACCAGAAAGTAGTCGATCCGCCATCCGGCGTTGTTCTTCCGAGCGTTAAAGCGATAGCTCCACCAGCTGTAGACCCCGGTAGCATCCGGGTTTAAGTAGCGGAAGCTGTCCGTAAAACCGGCTTCCAGAAGCTTTCCGAAAGCGCCCCGCTCCTCATCGGAGAATCCGGCGTTTCCCCGGTTGGCGACGGGGTTTTTCAGGTCAATCTCCTGATGGGCCACATTCAGGTCACCGCAGACAATGACGGGCTTTTCCTTGTCCAGCTTTTGCAGGTATTCCCGGAAGGCATCCTCCCATTTTAAGCGGTGATCGATTCGGGCTAATTCCTGCTGGGCGTTGGGGGTATAGCAGGTGACAAGGAAAAAATCCGGGTATTCCAGGGTAATGAGCCGCCCCTCCGTGTCCAGTTCAGGGATGCCCATGCCGTAGGTCACGGATAAAGGTGCCTGCTTTGCGAAAATGGCAGTGCCGGAATAGCCCTTCTTTTCGGCATAGTTCCAGAAGCTCTGATAGCCGGGGAAGGCAAGGTCAATCTGCCCCGCTTGCAGCTTTGTCTCCTGCAGGCAGAAAAAGTCCGCATCGGCGGCGGCAAAGAAGTCCCCAAAGCCCTTTTGGACACATGCCCGCAGCCCGTTTACATTCCAGGAAATAAATTTCATTGGGTTTCCTCCGTTTCGGTCGGTTCGCCGCTGTCTGTTAAAATAAGATTGTTTAAGCCCATGGTGACAATGCGGGATCCGCTGATAATGGTTACGCTTTCCGCCCCCGTAAGCCCCATACAGGTTTTGGTCAGACAGGCGCAGGTCAGGGAGAAGGCTACGTCCGTCATGGAGGCGGGAACTTCGCTGAGGGTGACGGTGACGCTGCCCTCTTCCTGCTCGACAGAAAGGACCCGGGTGCCGGCTGGCAGGGGAGAGCGCAGATCTTCATCGGTGGGGCCCATGAGATACAGTACCATCAGATACCGCAGATCCTCCCGATGGCCGGAAGCCTGCCGCTCCTCCTGGCCCATGATGCTTTGACTGTTTCCATACTGATATTGGGAGCGGAGATAGTAGAAAGTGACAGACTCATTGTTTTGGGGCACCTGCCGGAAGCAGCCGCCCAGCAGTACAGACGCGATCAGTGTGAGGCAGAGAAATCGTTTCATGTCCGGTCCACCTCCGTATCAAAGGCGGGGAAGCAGACGGTGAAGGTGGTTCCTTTCCCAAGGGCGCTCTGAATTTGAATTTCGCCCCGGTTTCGCCGGACGATGGTCCGGACGATGGAAAGCCCCAGACCGCTGCCTCCGGTCTGCCGGGAACGGGCCTTATCCACCCGGTAAAACCGCTCAAAAACGTGAGAAATGGCGTCCTCCGGGATGCCCACGCCGGTGTCGGAGATTTCCAGATAGGCGTTGTCCTCCTCCCGATAGGGCCGTACTGTTAAGCGTCCCCCGGGAACGTTATACTTGATGCCGTTTTCCATGAGGTTGAAGACGATCTGGTAGAGATCATCCTCCAGGATCAGAATGGGAACATCGTCTTCCAGCTCCAGGCAGAAGGTGATTCCCACACCTTCGGCATTGGGCTGAAGCATCCGGGCCACCCTCCGTATGGTGGGGCCCATGTAGATGATTTCATTTTCCCCATCCGGGGCGGCGCCTTCTGCCTTCGTCAGAGAGAGGAGCTTTTCCGTCATCCGGATCAGGCGCTCGGCTTCATTGCCGATGTCTCCCACAAACTCCCGGACAGTGTCCATGTCCATATCGTTCTGCAAGATGGAATCCGTCAGGAGCTTGATGGAAGCAAGGGGCGTTTTCAGCTCATGAGAGGCGTCGGAGACAAAGCGGCTGCGTTTTTGCTCTGAGGTTTGGAGCCGCTCGGTCAGATCATTAAATTCGTTCCCCAGGATGGTCAGTTCATCATTGCCGTCCATATTGACCTTGTGGGAGTAGTTTCCCTCCTGAATGATGCGCATGGAGGTCATGATCCGGTTTAACCGCCTGGAAAAGGTATTGGAGAATGCCAGGGTAAAGAGAATGACCACAATTTCCAGAAACAGGGTGATCCGCAGCACCGTGCTTTGCAGGGAGGCGATCAGGGCGCCCTGGGAGGTATCGTGCTCTGTCATGTAGACGCAGCCCACAAGGGTGCCATAGCTGATAATGGGGGTAGCGGCTCTGGAATCCATGACGCCGTCGTGATAGAACCAGGAGAAAACGTCATAGCCCTCCGGCGCGGAGGTCCCCTGGGTCAGCACCTGCACAATTTCCGGCAGCAGAACATAGGATCCCACAGCGCTGCCGCTGCTGTCATAGAGGGTTATGCCGCTGGGATCTGTTACCAGCAGACGGGTGATCTTCAGGCTCTCCATCTGACTGACGATGCCTGCCACTGTGGATGGACTGAGGACTTCCAGTGTGGCGATCTCGTCCGAGGCCAGTTGGCATTTTTCGACCATGGAGGCTTCCTTGCTCTCATAGAACAGCCGCTGGCTGATGCCCGAGCAGTAGATATTCAGAAACAGAAGCACGAGGAAGGTGATGGCCACATAGGCCATGCCGTACCGGAACTGGGTCTTGCTGTACCCCCGGCGGACGCTTTTTTTATTTGCGGAAATAATAGCCAACGCCCCACTTCGTTAAAATATATTTCGGTTCCGCCGGATTTTCCTCCAGCTTTTCCCGAAGACGGCGGATATGGACATCCACGGTGCGGATATCGCTGCGGTATTCATAGGCCCAGATGGTGTCAAGAAGCGCTTCCCGGGAGTATACCCGGTTTGGGTTGCGCATCAGAAATTCGATCACGTCAAATTCCTTGGCGGTCAGATCTGCCAGAGCGCCGTTTTTGTAAGCATTTCGGGCGTCCAGGTCCAGGGTGATGGTACCAATGGTCAGGCAGCTTGCCGGTTCCTTTTTCCCGCTGCCCCCCGTCCGGCGAAGCATGGCCCGGATCCGGGCTTTCAGCTCCAGAATATTGAAGGGCTTTGTCAGATAGTCGTCCGCTCCATGGTCAAAGCCAATGAGCTTGTCCATGTCATCTGCCTTGGCGGTGAGCAGAATAATGGGGATGTCGGAAAATTCCCGGATCTTGGCACAGGCGGTCAGTCCATCCATACCCGGCATCATCACGTCCAGCACCACCAGATCCGGCGACTGCTCCTGGACCAGACGAACGGCATCCAGTCCGTCGCTGCCGGTGATGACCTCATAGCCTTCATTTTGCAAATTAAAGCGGATGCCCTTGACAAGCAGGGCTTCATCGTCTACAACCAGTATTTTCATTTTATCCTCCAATGGTGATCAGGTCGAGTATGTCCTCCAGGCGCTTCTGACCGATGCCCGGAACATTCAGAAGCTGATCCACAGACGAAAAGCTGCCATTTTTCGCCCGGTAATCCAGAATACGCCTGGCATAGACTTCTCCGATCCCAGGCAGGGTTATCAGCTCTTCCTCTGTGGCAGTGTTGAGATTAACGCGTTTGGTACGCTCCGTGGTGGAGCCCTGGGAGAGCGGGGCAGAGTGTTCCGTGGGCTCGGTCTGCATGGAGACGGGAACGGAAAGAATCACTTCTCTGCGGCCGCCGTTTCGCCCCAGAAAAAAGCCCAGGGTGAAGAAAACGAAGGCAAGGGTCAGAAGAAGCAGAAGGGAGAATCGCTGTTTTTTCAAGGGAAACCGCCTCCCGGATTGACTATGGGATAAAAAACTGCTATAATATTACAGCATAGTGGCAGATTGTGAACCTGCTTACTATACATTATACACGATTTTTTACCGCCGGACAAGTCCTGGAACCCGATATGGAGGGCGATTTATGAAAAAATTTAGATTTTTGGCGCTTGCGCTGTGCCTGTGTCTGTTAGCGCAGTCCCTTACCCTGGCTGCTTCCGCAGAGGAAAACCAGCCCACCGGGGAGACTTCCGCCCCGACGGAGAATCCGGCCACCCAGGCTGTGGAGCCGGATTTTGGCCAGGTCTGCGTACAGAAAGGGTGCCATACCATTGAGGGCATGGTTCCTCTGGCGGGGCTGGACCGGAAGGTGGATACCGCCCAGGCAGCTTTCCTCTATGAGGTGGGCACGGACACTGTGGTGTATTCCCTGAACCCGGATATGAAGACGGCTCCCGGCAGCCTGGTGAAGCTGGTCAACGTCTATATTGCCCTGCAAAGCTGTTCCCTGGAGGATCAGGTTGTTACCACTTCGGAAATTTACCGTCTTCCCTCCGGTGTTCTGCACAGCGGCCTGAAGCCCGAAGAGGAGCTGACCGTGGAGGACCTGGTCTACTGCACCATCCTCAGCTCTGCCAACGACGCAGCCATTGCCCTGGCGATTGCTGCCTCGGGGACCCAGCAGGCCCATGTGACCAAAATGAACCAGTGGGTGGAGAGCCTTGGCTGCACCGGCACCAACTTTACCAACGTCCATGGTCTGGACACCTCCGAATGTACCACCACCGCCCGGGACCTAGTGAAGATCTATCTGGCCGCCATGGAAGACGAGACCATGAAGACAGTGCTGGAGACCCGCTCCTACACAAAGCCCGCAACCAATAAGAATGAGGAAGTGAGCCTGCGTACCCAGAACTATATGATGGATCAGGGCATTATTCAGGACCGGTATGACGACCGGGTGACGAGCGGCATGCAGAGCTATAACCCGGTATACGGCGCTTCCGTAGTGATTATGGCGGAGTCGAATAATATGCAGTATGTGGGTGTGATTCTCAACGCTGTCCGTGTCACGGTTCCTGGCAAGGACTGGGTCGTTACGACCTATGGTAATTTGGAGGAAATGGCGTCTCTGCTGAAGATGGGCTTTGGCAGCTTCAAGCGCAACCGCATTCTCTATCAAGGCCAGGCGCTGAGCCAGTTTACCGTTGCCGGGGGAGAATGCGATGCCATAGGGGAGTGCACGGTGGATGTGGACTCCATCGTTCCTGCCGCCGCCCAGATGGACAACCTGGTCATGAATTTTAAAATCGTGGACGGCAATCTGACAGCCCCCATCCGGAAGGGGGACAAGATCGCCACCATGCAGATCGAATATCACAGCAGCGTCATGGCGGAGGCGGAGGTCTATGCTATGAATAACGTTCAGCGGGCGGAGGGGAACGGTGTGACCATCTACTCCGCCACAACCCGTGGCCAGGGGGGCAGCTCGGGCTTCCTGTCCACCGTGGGGACCATCTGCGTGATTGGTCTGGGCATTGCCGCAGCTTACCTGGCCTTCAACGCCTATCTGCGAAACCGTGCCCGTGCCCGCCGCCGCAAGCGTCGTTCGGAGCGCAGGAGGAACTACTGATGGTAAGCTGGACGGAACTGAAGCAGGCCTGTGCCGGCTGCCAGAACTGCGGCTTGTGCGCTACCCGGCATAACGTGGTGTTTGGGATCGGAAACGAAACAGCGGACATCCTGTTCGTGGGGGAAGGCCCCGGGGAGCAGGAGGACTTAACGGGACTGCCTTTTGTGGGCCCGGCGGGGAAGCTGCTGGACGATATGCTGCGGATCATCGACCTAGACCGCAGTCTCAACTGCTATATCTGCAACATCGTCAAATGCCGCCCGCCCCGGAACCGGGATCCTCTGGAAACGGAGCAGGACGCCTGCATTGGCTATCTGGAGGAACAGATTGCCCTGGTAGAGCCCAGAATCATTGTCTGTCTGGGACGGATCGCCGCGAAGCGCCTGATTGACCCGGACTACCGGATCACCCGGCAGCATGGCCAGTGGGTGCAGAAGGACGGAATCTGGTATACGGCTATCTATCATCCTTCCGCTCTCCTGCGGGATGTGGGGAAACGGCCTGAGACCTTTGACGATCTTCTCGCCATTCGGGAGAAGCTGCGGGAAGTGGGCGCAAAAGTCTGAAACAAAAGCGCTGGAATGTTCTGCTTCCGGCGCTTTCGTTTGAAAAAATCTATGATATGATGATTGCCGGTTAAAGAATTTTACAAAAACGATGGAAAAGGGTATGAAACCATGAAACGAATGATTCTTACCGCTCTTACTGTGGCGCTTTTGTTCAGCGGCTGTGCCGCTCAGGCAGCGCCTGCTACAGAAACCGCTTCTGTAACGGCTGCCGAGACGCAGGCCAATTCCGAGGCTACGGAAAATACTGCGGCTGTCACCTTCACCGATGACCGGGGCAGGGAAGTAACCGTAGCGGAGCCACAGCGGGTGGCTGTGCTCATTGGCAGCTTCGCGGATATTTGGTGCCTTGCGGGAGGCGGGGAATCTCTGGCAGCGGCTGCTAACGATGCCTGGACCTCTTTTGAGGGACTTCCCCTGGACGGCGTGATCAATATCGGTTCCTCCAAGGATCTGAATCTGGAACTGCTCATAGCCTCCGATCCGGACTTCATTATTGCCAGCTGCAATACGGCCCTGGATCTGGAATTGGAGCCTACCTTTGAAAGTATGGGTGTGCCCACCGCCTACTTTGAGGTCAGCACCTTCGATCAGTATCTGCATATGCTGGAAATCTGCACCCAGATCACAGGAGACGAGGAAGCCTACCAGACCCATGGCACGGCCATTCAGAGCCAGATCGATGCTGCCCTTGCCCGGGTGGACGGCAGCAGTCCCAAGGTGCTGTATATCCGCTCCTCTTCCTCCAGCTGCAAGGTAAAGAACAGTGAGGGCAGCGTTTTGGGGGAGATGCTCCACGACATGGGCTGCGTGAACATCGCGGACAGCGATACGGGCCTGCTGGAAAATTTGAGTATCGAAGCCATTATGGTGGATGATCCGGACGCCATCTTCCTAGTGTATCAGAGCGCGGATCCCACGGTGGCGGAGGGAACCTTCCAGAAGGCCCTGGGTACGGATCCCGCCTGGGCCAGCCTGCGGGCGGTGAAGGAAGGTCGGGTATATGTCATGGATCAGAAAATGTATAATTTGAAGCCAAATGCCAAATGGGGAGATGCCTATGAGAAGCTTGCGGACATCCTTTACCCGGTTTCGTAATCATCCCGGGAAGGTTTGCCTGGGGCTGCTGGGGCTTTTGCTGGTACTGATGATTTTGAGCATCTGCGTCGGCGCGGTGCCGGTTTCTCTCAAAGCAGTGGTGGACGCTCTGCTTCATGGGGAAAATGTCAGTGTCTCCGGCCGGATTGTGCTGTATTCCCGGCTGCCCCGCACCTGCGGGAGTGTTCTCGCCGGGGCGGCTCTGGCGGTCTCCGGTGTCATTATACAGTCGGTGATGGCAAACCCGCTGGCAGCGCCCCATATTATTGGCGTCAACTCCGGCGCGGGTTTTGGAGCGATCCTCTGCTGTGCTTTTTTCCCTTATCTGGTGAACCTGATTCCGGTTGCGGCGTTTCTGGGCGCTCTGGCGGCGACGTTGGTGGTGCTCCTGTTCGCCCAGCGCACCGGCGCTTCCCGGATCACCCTGGTTCTGGCGGGTGTGGCAATTTCGGGGCTGTTCAGTGCCGGAATTGATACCATCATTATGCTGGTGCCGGACGCCCTCACCGGGTACACGGACTTCCGGGTGGGGGGCTTAAACGGTGTAACCATGGCGAAGATTCTCCCGGCGGCAGTGCTGATCGGGATATCGATGATTGCCGCCTTCAGCATGTCCCCCCAGATGGACGTATTGTCCCTGGGAAGTGAGACGGCCCAGAGCCTGGGGCTTTCTGTTCGCCCGGCGCGGCTGGCGCTGCTGATTTTGGCTGCTGCTATGGCAGGGGCTTCCGTCAGCTTTTGCGGTCTTGTTGGATTTGTGGGGCTGATCGTGCCCCATGTGATGCGCTCTCTGGTGGGGGAGGACAGCCTGCCCCTGATGGCGGCCTCTGCCCTGGGCGGGGCGATTTTGCTGACGCTGTGTGACTTACTGGCCCGTACCATCGCTTCCCCCTATGAGATTTCCGTGGGAATTGTGCTGGACTATATTGGCGCGCCCTTCTTCCTGTGGCTGCTGGTGCATCAGAGAGGAGAGCGAGCCCATGATTGAACTAAAGAATGTATCCGCCGGTTACGGCGATACCCCGGTACTGCGGGATGTAAGCTTGTTTATCCATCCCGGCCAGGTGCTGATTCTGGTCGGTCCCAACGGAAGCGGAAAAAGCACCCTTCTGCGTACGACCCTTGGTATGATCCCCAAGACCTCCGGGGAAATCCGGATGGACGGCCGGGAGATCGGGGAGTTTACTACCAGAGAAATTGCCCAGCGGGCAGCCTTCCTGACCCAGTCCCGGGCGGTACCCAATATTACGGCCTACCGGATGGTGCTTCACGCCCGGTTTCCGTACCTTTCCTATCCCCGGCAATACCGGCCGGAGGACCGGGAAATTACGGAAGCGGCCCTGCGCCGGATGGATGCCTGGGATTTACGGAATCGGCCCATGCCCACCTTAAGCGGCGGGCAGCGGCAAAAGGTGTATCTTGCCATGGTGATTGCCCAGCAGACCCAGGCGGTTTTGATGGACGAGCCTACTACCTATCTGGATGTGGCCCACCAATTCCGGATTATGACCATGGCTCGGACACTTGCAGACGAAGGGAAAGCAGTGGTTCTGGTGCTGCATGATCTGCCTATGGCACTGAAGCACGCCGACCGAATGGCGGTGCTGGAGCAGGGACGAATTGTTGGCATGGGAACGCCGGAAGAAGTTTTGGAAAGCGGCGTATTGGACCGGGTATTTGACGTGGGTGTGTTCCGGGCGGAAACCCCCATGGGGCTGCGCTATTTTTGTATGCCCAAGGAAAGCAGCGTCGGGAATAAATGAATGATGCTGTTATAATGGGAGCAAAAATCCCGGTTTGATGGAGGAAACGGACGATGAGCGAAAGAGAGAAAATAATCCGTCTGTGGTTTGATATGTGGCTGCAGCAAAGCGACTTAGGTATAGATGAAATTTTTACAAAAGATGTTATCTATGTCGAAAGCTGGGGCCCGAAGTACGAAAACCGCGCCACTGTAAAACACTGGTTTAAGGAATGGAATACGCGTGGAAAAGTCCTTGTATGGGATATAAAGCAGTTTTTTCACAGGGAAGATCAAACCATTGTTGAATGGTATTTCAAAAATGAGATGAACAACGGGCGCATTGAGGAATTTGACGGAATATCACTTATTGAATGGACGCCTGACAACAAAATTAGATTTCTAAAAGAGTTTGGCTGCAATTTGAACAACTACAATCCTTATCAAAATGGCGATACCCCACAGTTCAAGGAAGAAAAAGCTAACTGGTTTTGATAACGGGATAACCCTCAGTTTTTCTGCAATGTCATCAACACTTTAGTGGATAATGTTGCCAGGAAAGGAGAATAAGGAATGGCATACTTTCCCTTTTTTATGGACTTAAGCGGGGCGGAGGGCCTGATCGTGGGAGGCGGCACGGTTGCCCTGCGCAAGATCGAAAAGCTGCTTCCCTTTGGCCCGTCTCTGACGGTAGTGGCCCCGGAGATTCTGCCTCAGATTCAGCAGATTTCCGGCCTGTGTCTTTACCGGCGTCCCTTTGAGGCGGCGGATATCCAGGAGAGACTAGCCTTTGTCATTGCCGCCACAGATGAAAAAGAAGAAAATCATAAAATTGCCGCCCTGTGCCGGAAACAAAAAATCCCGGTGAATACGGTGGATGATCCCAAGGCATGTACCTTCCTGTTTCCTGCCCTAATGCAGAAGGGAAAGCTGACGGTGGGCATTTCCACTGCCGGAGCCAGTCCCACTGCGGCGGTGAGACTGAAGCAGCAGATTGCGGATCAGATTCCGGAAGGCCTCGGAGAGATCCTGGACTATCTGGAAGAAAAACGCCCGGAAATCAAGGAAAAGCTACCGGAAAAGGAGCAGGGAAGAGCCTTAAGGCGGCTATGCGATGCCTGCCTGGAAAAAGGCGGCGTGCTAACAGAAGAAGAACTTTCCAATCTGCTTCCGGGAGAAGAAGCCAAGCCTGGGCATGGGAAAGTGTACCTGGTGGGGGCGGGCTGCGGAAAGGCGGACCTGCTCACCATTCGGGCGTGGAAGCTTTTGAAAGGCTGCGATGTGGTAGTCTACGACGACCTGATTGACCCGGAAATCCTGAACATGGCGCCGGAAAGCGCCCAACGGATCTATATGGGGAAACGCAGCGGCGTTCACGCTGCTTCCCAGGAGGAGATTTCCGCTACTGTGGTAAAGCTGGGGCGTGAGGGGTGGAATGTGGTCCGTCTGAAGGGAGGAGACCCCTTTGTCTTCGGACGGGGCGGTGAGGAAGCGTTGGCGCTGCAAGCGGCGGGAATCCCCTTTGAGGTGGTTCCTGGAATCTCTTCCGCCATTGCCATCCCCGAAGAGGCAGGGATCCCAGTGACCCATCGCCGTCTCAGTCGTGAGATTCATATTATCACGGCCCACACAGCGGAGGAAAGGTTGGACTATGGCCGGTATGCCCCGCTTTCCGGCACTCTGGTATTTCTGATGGGCCTTGCGAAACTGGAGGCGATTGCGTCCCAGCTGATTGCCGGAGGAAAAAGCCCGGACACGCCTGCTGCGGTGATCTCCGGGGGAAATGCTCCTGTCAGGCAGACAGTACGGGGTACGCTGCAAAATATCGCGGCGCAGGCAAAGACCGTCCAGGCTCCCGCCGTGATCGTGGTTGGAGATGTGGCAAAGCTGGAATTATTATAAAATGCATAAAATCAGCTGGAAGACTTGAAAAGCCAAGGTGTTCCGGCTGATTTTATCGTTTTACTACGGAAACTGTATGGATTCCATACTTCTGATACAAGGCAACCGCTTCTGCTGTAATGATCTCCCCGGAGACGGTGATGGGAATAGCAGGAGGGCAGGAGACGGTGGGACTGCCGCAGATCCGGCCAAGGGCCTGGGTTACGGGAATGGTCTCATGGGAAGAGAAAATGGCCTGCCGGGGTGTCATAACCGCTGGGGAAGGAGTGACAGCCGACGGAAGGGCGCACAGAGGTTCCTTGTGAGGCAGGGCGGCAATGGCCTGCTCCAGGCGGATATAGTCTGCTTCCTGATTTTGGGGACTGAACATACACACCACATATCGGCTGTCCACAAATTCCGGCTCACAGAGGCAGCTTCGCAAGGCGGCGGCAGCCTCCGGTCCGGTATAGCCCAGACAGTGGCAGTCCAGCGTAACCTTGACCGGCTCCTGGGAAACATCGGGAATCCGCTTCCGGAGGGCGGCTATCCGGCGGGCACAGCAGTTCAGGTCCTCAGAAAACCCGTTTCCCAGATAGGCATTGCACCGATCCAGACTTTGCAGAATCAGGTAGGAGGGGCTTGTGGAGCCAAATAATTCCATGGCAGCCTTGGCTTCTGCCCCAATGGCAGCGTTTGCCGTCGGACTGAGATGCAGATATGCGCCGCCGGTGAGCACAGGCAGGGTTTTATGAGCGGAATCACAGCAGAGGTCGGCCCCCAGATCCATGGGATGCTGCCGGTTGTACCAGTGGAGATACGCGCCGTGGGCGTTGTCCACCAGCAGAGGGATCCCGGCCTCATGGCACACCTTGGCCATGCCTGCCACGTCGGCCAACTGTCCTAAGTAGTCCGGGCTGGTGATGTAGACGGCGTCAGGGCGGTGTGCGGCGATGGCCTCCCGGAGGGCCTGGGGCGTTACAGGGCAGGAGCACAAATCCATCCCGGACTGAGGATAGAGCCACACGATCTCCGCGTCCACCAGGGCACAGGCGTATAAGAATGCCTTATGAGCATTCCGGGCGGCCAGAATTTTTCCCCGCCCGGCGGGCTTCGAGAGGGTCAGACCCAGCTTCACCATAGCACGAATGCACTGGGAAGAGCCTTCCGTGGAATAGAGGGTTCTGCCGGAGCCAAACAGGGCAGTGGCGTTTTTTTCGCTTTGCGCAATGATCCCCTCCGGAGCATACAGCTCATCTGCCCCGGAAACCTCGGTGATGTCCAAATCTTCAAAACCGAGAAAGAATTGTCCCTTGTGGCCGGGCATATGCAGCCTGGAAACGTGTGCCTTCCGGTAGCCCTCGCAGAAATCACAAATGGGCGTATTCATTTCGTCTTCGGATATGCCTGGGCCACCTGCACCATGATGGCGCACTCCATCCGCTTGCGGAACAGGTCGCAGCCAGGCTCGTAAATGCCCTGGATGGAGCCGGAGGCGTGGTAAGCGTTTGCGGCGCAGCCGCCGGAGCAGTAGAGTCTTGCCCAGCAGCCATCGCATTCCGGACGGGAATAGGCGTTGCAGCGCCGGAACTCCTCCCGGCGTTCGGTATTGGTGACGCCATTCCAGATATCGCCCAGCTTGTAGCTTTCCTCACCCACAAATTGGTGGCAGGGGTACAGGTCGCCCCAGGGGGTCACGGCCATGTACTCCGTTCCGCTGCCGCAGCCGGAAATGCGCTTGTAGATGCAGGGACCGTTTTGCAGATCCAGCATATAATGATAGAAGGTGAAGGGGTCCCCCTCTTGTTCTTTTTGGAGCATTAGCAGGGCCAATTCCTCATACTGCTGCTTGACAATCTCCCGATCTTCAGCCGTCAGGCCGCTGGGATCGTCGGGGGCGCAGACCACAGGCTCCATGGAAAGCTCCCGGAAGCCTAAGTCCAGCATACACTGGATATCCTTGACGAAATCGGGATTGGCGTGGGTGAAGGTGCCACGCATATAGTAGGAAAGCTTGCCACGGGCCTTGACCAGCTTCTGGAACTTGGGAACCACCTTGTCGAAGCTGCCGTTGCCCGCATAGTCTACCCGGAACCGGTCATGGACTTCCTTGCGGCCGTCCAGGGAAAGAACCACATTATTCATTTCCCGGTTGGCAAAGTCGATCACATCATCATCGATGAGCATACCGTTGGTGGTCAGGGTGAACCGGAACTTTTTGTGATAAATGGGCTCCTGGCTCCGGGCGTAAGCAACCAGCTGCTTGCATACGTCCCAATTGAGCAGCGGCTCACCGCCGAAGAAGTCTACCTCCAGATTGGTTCGGGTGCCGGAATTGGCAATCAGGAAGTCCAGAGCCTGCTTGCCGGTTTCATATGTCATGAGCGCCCGATCGCCGTGGTATTTTCCCTGGGAAGCAAAGCAGTAGGAACAGTTTAGGTTGCAGCTGTGGGCCACATGGAGGCACAGGGCTTTAATGACATTGCCGCTTTTCTCCTTCAGCTTTCCCGCCATGGGCGCATAGTCGTCTGGTGTGTAAAGCTGACCGGATTTCACCAGGGCGTCCACGTCCCCCCAGCAATCTTCCAATTCCTGGCGGCTTACATCCGGGCGATGACCATATTTTTGAAGCATTTCGGACACGATTGCTTCCTTATCCTTGCTGGGGTAGAGAGCGATGATGTCGTAGGCTACCTCGTCCACATTGTGGATTCCGCCGGAGCAGGTGTCCAGGACGATGTTGTAACCGTTTAACTGATACTGATGTACCATGGGGATTCTCCTTTATTTATGAAAGACGTTCTCTTTTTGATATGATGACTTAAAAAGGCACTGCTTTTGGCAGTGCCTTTTCAGACTTCGGGATTACTTGTTCCCTTTATTCTCGCAAGGCTGGTTGGCAACGCCGCAGCTGGTCTTGCAAGCGGACTGGCAGGAAGTCTGACACTCGCCGCAGCCACCCTTGGCAGCAGAAGCGCACAGATTCTTGGTCTGCAGAGTCTGGATTCTTTCCATGGTGCATTTCTCCCGTCTGTTTAAATTCTCACCGCGCCATCCACGACGCTATGATAAGATATTCTAGCACAGGGCGGGTTATAAATCAAGACTTTTGGAACACCGAATTTGAAAAAAACGGGCTCAGGAGAAAAGCTGTGTGTTTTATGTTTTTCTGTGCTTGCCCCGGACAGTGATGCTGACGACGCTGGAAATGCCAAACACAGCCATGAAGAAGAATGCGGCTATTTTTGCTTTTTCTTCTTGCTCCTGCGTTGGCAACAGTTCCAGAGAGCCGTTTATGTACCAGAGTAAAGACAGGATAAACCCCAGTACAAAACAGAAAATACAGATATCGCAAATTATCCGAATGATTGTGCCTTTTTTCATTGTAATTCCCCGCTGATTTGAAATACTGGGCTTAAGGAAATTTTGCATAAATCGTCTGCGGCTGAGTGGCAGATCTTTTCTTCCATCTGCGCAGTTCAGGAATTGAGAAATACATACAATATTCCTCCAATTCCTGAACTTTCACTGAAAAAATCTTTCGCCATCAGCTCTTGCCGATTGAATCAGAGCTTCCTTATAAATCCCATTTCATATTTCCCATGATATCACACATTCGGATGTATGGGAACAGAAATCTGCGAAAAAGGTGTGGTTTTTAAATTATGTGTTGCATTTCTCGGCAATTCTTGCTAGAATACCCTTGTGTTCCGCTTCTTTGGTAAGGGGAATATGCTAAAAACCGTTTTGTGTCCTAAAAGCCGTAATTTTTCTGCTGAAATTACGGTTCTTTTTTCGCGGATTCCCACTTTCCTTGTTTTTTGGACGGTTTATCGACGGAGGTATTATGAAGAGAAACGCAATCGCTTCCCTGCCCTGGGAGGCCGCGCCTACCATTTTCTCCCTGGCATGGCCCACCATGCTGGAGCAACTCATGCAGACGGCGGTGCAGTATATCGATACGGCCATGGTCGGCTCCCTGGGAACCCAGGCCACGGCCGCTGTGGGCGCCACCAGCACAGTCAACTGGCTGGTTGGCAGCACCATCTCCGCAGTGGGCGTGGGGTTCCTTGCCTATGTGTCCCGGGCCTGTGGGGCGGGGGACCGGAAGCGGGCAGGGAAGGCATCGTCCCAGGCGATGCTTTCCGTACTGGTGCTGGGAATCTTTTTTACAGCGGTGACGCTGAGCCTGAGCGGACAAATCCCCAAATGGATGCAGGTGGATCCCTCCATCCGGGACCTGGCAGCCCAATACTTTTTCATTCTCTACACCCCTATGCTGGCAAGAACTGCCATCATCATCTTCGGCACCCTGCTTCGTTCGGCGGGGGACACCAAGACCCCTATGCGGGCAGGGGTGCTGGTCAATGTGGTGAACGTGGTGCTGAACTTCCTGCTGATCTATCCCACCCGGCAGATTGTGGGTATTCGGGTTTACGGCGCGGGATGGGGCGTCATTGGCGCGGCGGTGGCCAGTGCGATCTCCTTTGTGGCAGGCGGCATCTGCATTACCATTGTGCTGTGGAAGCATGAGACGGTTTCTCCTAAGGGGCAATCCCTGCGGCCGGATTGGAGCGTCCTGGAGCCCTGCCTGCGGGTGGCCCTGCCTAACGGTCTTCAGCGGTTTGGCACGTCTTTAGGCTATGTGGCCTTTGCCTCTATGATTAACTCCCTGGGAGATGTGGCAACCGCCGCTCATACCATTGCCAATACCGTGGAATCCGCCTTTTATATTCCCGGATACGGAATGCAGACGGCGGCAGCAACTCTGGCGGGCAACGCCCTGGGTGCGGGAGATAACAAGCGGGTAAAGGATCTTGCCAAAATGAACATCTTCATTGAGGTGATCCTCATGATCCTGTCGGGGACCCTGCTCTTCCTGTTTGCGCCCAATATGATGTCTATTTTCTCCAGGGATCCGGAGGTCATTTCTCTGGGGGCTACCGTATTGCGGATGGTGGCTGTCTCGGAGCCTTTCTACGGTGTTTCCATCATCATCGAGGGGATGATGCAGGGCATGGGAAACACGGTGCGCCCCTTTGTTTTCAGCATTTCGGGTATGTGGGGTGTCCGGATCGTGGGCGCCTTCCTCTGTACCCAGATCTTGGGCCTGGGACTGGTTTCTGCCTGGGGCTGCATGATTGCCCACAATCTGACGGTCTTTGTATTGTTCCTGATCACCTACCTGACCGGGAAATGGAATCCTATGGATGAACGGAACCAAAAAAGGAAAAAAGCCTGATTTTTCTGAAAAAATACTTGATTTTCCAAGAAGTATATGCTAAAATAAATCGGTCTGAAATCAAGGTGAGTCCTCTGCGGCAGAAAGCGCGCATGAACGCCTAATATTTAAGGAGGACAAGAATATGGATTTAGTTAAGGCTCTGAACAGCCAGTACATGAAGGAAGAGCTGCCCGAAGCCCGGGTCGGCGACACTGTTCGTGTGCACGTTCGCATCAAGGAAGGCGCTCGTGAGCGTATTCAGGTGTTCGAAGGCACCATCATCGCCCGGAAGCACGGCGGTATCGGCGAGACCATCACCGTTCGCCGGATCTCCTATGGCGTTGGCTGTGAGAAGGTCTTCCCCCTGCATTCTCCCAACGTTGCCATGATCGAAACTGTCCGTAAGGGCAAGGTTCGCCGGGCAAAGCTGTACTACCTGCGGGACCGCTACGGCAAGGCAGCCAAGGTCAAGGAGAAGGTTTAATCCAGCATTGCATAAAAAGAGAGGGCGCTGCCCTCTCTTTTTACATGGATTCTTTACATTTTATTATAGAAAAATGGGGCTCCATGTGGTATACTGACAGGAAGAATGTCCCTGTTTTGGAAGGACATGGAATTTTGCCATGAGAGGAGGAAGCGTCTATGGCTTCAAAAGAAGAAAATCAGGAGAAGGAAAACTTAAGCTGGGAGAAAAATCTGGTGCTGTATCTTCACGACCTGATTTATTGGCTGGTCGGAATCCTGCTGGTATTTCTGCTTCTGTTCCGGATCATTGTGGTTTCGGGGGATTCTATGTATCGTACCCTTTGGGACGGAGATTATCTGCTGCTGCTGAGTAACCTCTTCTACAACGAACCGAAGCAGGGAGACATTGTGGTCATCAGTAAAAAAACCTTTGACGATGGGACACCCATCGTGAAGCGTGTGATTGCTACGGAGGGCCAGACGGTGGATATTGATTTTGCAAATGGGGTTGTGTACGTGGATGACGTGCCCCTCACGGAGCCCTACACCAACAGCCCCACCTATGATACTTCCGGCACCCAATTTCCCCTTACGGTAGACGAGAACTGCATCTTTGTCCTGGGGGACAACCGGGGCGTGTCCAAGGACAGCCGAAGCTGGGAGATTGGGCAGATTGACAAGCGAGAGGTCCTGGGAAAGGCACTGTACCGCTTCCTGCCCGGAACGAATCACAATTTGGAATCACGAGATTTCGGAAGGATCGGGAAGGTGCAATGAGTGAGAGCATGAACATCCAATGGTACCCCGGCCATATGACCAAGACCCGCCGTCAGATCGAGGCGGATTTAAAGCAGGTGGATGCCGTCTGTGAGATCGTAGATGCCCGGATCCCCCTGTCCAGCCGGAATCCGGATATCGATACCCTCTGCGGCGGAAAACCCAGGCTCCTGGTTTTAAACCGGATGGATCTGGCGGATCCCATTGCCACAAAAAGATGGGCGTCCTTCTTTGAGAAGAAAGGTATGACGGTAATTGCCACGGACTGCAAAACCCGGAAGGGCATTGGGGACTTTACGCCTGCTGTCCGGGCTGCCTGTGCGGAGAAGCTGCAACGGGACGCGAAACGGGGTATGAATCGTCCTCTGCGGGTCATGGTGGTGGGCATTCCCAACGTGGGAAAATCCACCCTGATCAACCAGGTTTCCGGGCGAAAAGGGGCGAAGGCGGAAAACCGCCCCGGCGTCACCCGGGGAAAGCAGTGGGTCAGCATGGAGGGTGGCCTCCAGCTGCTGGACACGCCTGGTATCTTGTGGCCCAAGTTTGAAGATCCAGAGGTTGGCATGATGCTGGCCTATACCGGCGCGGTCAAGGAAGGGGTTATGGACATTGAGGAGCTAAGCTGCCATTTGATGGAGCTGCTCCACAGGTTCTACCCCCAGGTTTTACAGGAGCGTTACCGGGTGGAGGCACAGCCGGGGACCCCTGGCTGGGAGCTGCTGGAACAGGCAGGGCGAAAGCGGGGATATCTGATTTCCGGCGGCGAGGTTCATACGGAGCGGATGGCAAAAGTGCTGCTGGATGAATTTCGCAGCGGAAAACTGGGTAAATTTACCTTAGAGATGCCGGAGGAAACGGTATGAGTACCATGTGGGAAATTGAAGACGGCTTTTTTGATGAAGGCATGCAGACCATCTGCGGCGTAGACGAGGCAGGGCGGGGTCCGCTGGCCGGACCGGTCTGTGCGGCAGCGGTGATTTTGCCGCCCCATTTGCAGATCCCGGGACTGACGGACAGCAAAAAGTTGACAGACAAAAAGCGGAGGGAATTGTTTCCCATCATTCAGGAGCAGGCAGTTGCTTATGGCATTGGCTTTGCCAGCGAAAAGGAGATTGACGAAGTCAACATTTTACAGGCGACGTTTCTTGCCATGGAGCGGGCGCTGAGCGGGCTTGGCATAAAGCCGGACCTGGTGCTGATCGACGGAAACCGGGAAAAAGATTTTGGCCTGCCAGTAAAGACCGTGGTGAAGGGGGACAGCTTAAGCGCAAATATTGCGGCTGCCTCAATTCTCGCAAAGGTCTCCCGGGATGACGTGATGCTGCAAATGGAGGAAGCGTACCCAGGTTATGGCTTTGCCATCCACAAGGGCTACGGAACAAAGGCCCACTATGAAGCCCTGCGGACCCAAGGTCCGTGCCCCATCCACCGGACGACCTTCCTGAAGAAATTCTATGGGGAAAAATAACCTGTCCGGCGCCTGGGGCGAAGCCCTGGCGGCAGAGTACCTGCGGGGAAGGGGATGGCACATTTGTTCTTCCGGGTATGCCTGCCGGTTCGGAGAAATCGATCTGATTGCGCAGAAGGGCCGATTCCTTGCCTTTGTGGAGGTGAAGCTCCGCAAATCCGCCGATTTCGGACAGGCGGGGGAGTACGTGGACCAAAAGAAACAGCAGAAGCTTCGCACCACGGCTTCGCTCTATTTATCTACCCACAGGACCGGGCTGCAGCCCCGGTTTGATGTAATCGAAATTTATGCCCCGAAAGGGACGGAAACCACCAATCCCGAGATTCACCATATAGAGGATGCGTTTCAATGAAGTTTTCCATTTTTGATTTTCACTGTGATACTGCCCTGAGAATGCTGGACGATGGGGGAAACCCGGTTCGGGAGCTTCGGAAAAATGAAGGGCATATTGACCTCGTACGGGCGGCGGCCTTTCCGGGCTATGCCCAGTGCTTTGCTTGTTTTACCACCCCGTTTATGGAGCAGCGGGGCCTTTCTCCCGATTTTATGTTCCAAAGAGAGCTGAGTAACCTCCGGCGGGAGGTAGAGAAAAACAAGGACCGGATTGCCTTTGCCGCCTCTCCGACAGAGATCCTGGAGAATCAGGAGAAGGGCATTGTGTCCGCCATCCTGACTCTGGAAGGGACAGCGGGGATCGGCTTCGACCCGGATCGGCTGCCGGAACTATGGGAGCAGGGCTTCCGGGTGGTGAGCCTTGGGTGGAACGAGCGAAACATCCTGACCGGTTCCCATGTGACCGGCGGCGGACTTACGGACCGGGGCGCTGCCTTTGTGAAGCAGGCCCAGGACCTGGGAATGCTCATCGACGTGAGCCACATCAGCGACGAGGGCTTTTGGGATATCCTCAAAATCACCCGGGGACCGGTGATTGCCACCCATTCCAACAGCCGCAGGGTCTGTAATAACAGCCGGAACCTGACCGACGATATGTTCCGGGCGATTTGCGAAACCGGCGGCGTAGCCGGGTACAACGCCTGTGACGAGTTTACCGGGGAGAAGCCCACGCTGGACACCAGCTGTGACCATATTCTTCACTTCCTGGAACTGGACCCCATGGGAGGGCACGTCGCCCTGGGCGGAGACCTGGACGGGATTTCCGGGATGCCGGAGGGCTTTACAGGGGTGGAGAGCTGGCCAGCCTTTGCTGAGCGGCTGCTTAATCGGGGACTGGATGCGGAAACGGTACATAATCTTACCTGGAACAATGCCATTGGAGTGATGGAACGTGCTGTATGTAACCACACGAGAGGATCGTGACGCTTATACTGGCTACCGAGCCCTGCATGAAAGCCGCAGTGGGGACGGCGGACTCTTTCTGCCCTTTCGGATGCCTTTCGTTTCGGTGGAAGCGCTGGACACCCTTTTGCGGAAGCCCTTTCACCAGACTATTGGGGAGGTCCTCAATCTTTTCTTCCCGGTAAAGCTGACTGGAGTGGACGTGGAGTTTGCCATGGGCCGCCGGTCGGTGCAGCTGGAAGGCTTGGGGCGCAGGGCGTTTCTGGCGGAAGCCTGGCACAATCCTGAGGGAGACTACCGTTACCTGGAACGTAGCCTGACAAAGCTCATGACCAAAGAAAATGGGCCCGGCGGCAACTGGACACGAATTGCCATTCGGATCGCCCTGTGGTTTGGGGTATTTGGGCAGCTCAGGCAGGCGGGAATGGGAGACAAGGTGGACATCTGCGTGGTTTCCGGAGACTTCTCCGCACCCATCAGCGCCTGGTATGCAAAGCAGTGGGGTCTGCCCATTGGGAAGATTATCTGCTGCTGCAACGAAAACAGCACTCTTTGGGATTTGTTCCGATATGGCCAGATGCGGACGGACACGGTAAGCGTACCCACGGCGACCCCGGATGGGGATATTACCATCCCCACAGACCTGGAACGGCTGATCTATGCCTATGGCGACGTGGATGAGACCCAGCGGTATCTGGAGGCAGTTCGTCAGGGAAAACCTTATCACGCCCCGGAGGAAATGCTGGAAAGACTGCGGCAGGAGTTCTATGTGAGCGTGATCAGCAATCAAAGAATGCTGCAAACCATTCCCAGTGTTTACCGCACCCACGGCCATCTGCTCTCTCCTTATGGGGCCCTGGCCTATGCGGGGCTGCTGGACTACCGCACTGTGGCGGAGGAGCCCCGGTACGGTCTGGTGCTGGAGGAAAAAAGTCCTGCCCAGGACGTGGAGGCCGTGGCGGCTGCGCTGGGTATGGAAGCCAAAGAAGTAAAAAATTTCCTGTCCCATTGATTGAGAGAAGGAGGCGGGCTATGGCGCTGTATGCCATTGGAGATTTGCACCTGTGCCTGGGAGCGCCGAAGCCCATGGATGTGTTTGGCGGCGCCTGGGTAGGGTACATGGAGAAGCTGAAGGAGGGACTGTCCGTTATCCGCCCAGAGGACACTACGGTGCTGCTGGGGGACTTAAGCTGGGCTCTGGATTTGGGCACCGCGGCAGCGGATTTTGCCTGGATGAACCAGATCCCGGGCAGAAAGATCCTCTTAAAAGGCAACCACGATTACTGGTGGAGCACCGCCGCCAAATTCCAGGCCTTCTGTAACGAAAACGGCTTTGAAAATCTGTCCCTTCTCAATAATAACTGCTATGAATATGAGGACTGGGCCATCTGCGGTACCCGGGGGTGGTTTTTCGAGGAGGAACGCTCCGGCGTCCATGACGGAAAAATTTTCAAGCGGGAGCTGATGCGGCTGGAAGCCTCTCTGAAAGCGGCAGGGGAGAAACAGAAGCTGGTGTTTCTTCACTATCCCCCCCGATATCGGGGCTATGAATGCCCGGAGATTCTTTCGCTGCTGAAACGGTATGATGTCCGCGCCTGCTACTATGGCCATCTGCATGGCGGCAGTCAAAGATTAGCCATGGAAGGGGTATGGGACGGGGTGGAATACCGGCTTGTATCGGCGGACTACCTGAATTTCCGGCCCTATTGCGTAATTTCATAAAAGTTTTTTAGGGAAAAGTATGGACAAATGGAACTTATTTTGATAGAATAGTTCGGCTATATAAAAAGGTTTCAATCTGCGAACCAATTTAGGAGGATATAGAAATGATCGTTAAGAGCACAGAAAGAAACGGCAATGAAGCCACCATCGTTGTGGAGATCGACAAGGAACTGATGGAGTCCGGTGTCAACAAGGCTTACATGAAGGCCCGCAAGAACATCCAGCTCCCCGGCTTCCGGAAGGGCAAGGCGCCCCGGAAGATGATCGAGGCCATGTATGGTCCCCATGTCTTTTATGAAGACGGCCTGGAGGAGATTTTCCCTGAGGTTTACGATTTTGCCGTTGTGAAGCAGGAACTGAAGGCCGTGGGCCGTCCCAGCCTGACGGATATGCAGATCAGCGATGACCATATCGTCACCCTGACTCTGACCACCGAGGTTTACCCCGAGGTTACGCTGGGTCAGTATAAGGGCCTGGAAGTGGAGAAGGCCGAGGCTGCGGTTTCCGATGCTCAGGTTCAGACAGAGCTTGACCGGATGGCGGAGAACGTTTCTTCCACCGAGGTGGTGGAGCGTGCTGCCCAGATGGGAGATACCGCCAACATCGACTTCGAGGGCTTTGAAGGCGGTGTCCCCTTTGAGGGCGGCAAGGGCGAGGGCTTCGACCTGAAACTGGGCTCCGGCCAGTTTGTTCCCGGTTTTGAGGAGCAGATCGTAGGCATGACCGCAGGCGAGGAGAAGGACATTGACATCACCTTCCCCGAGGATTACCACAAGGATCTGGCTGGCAAGGCCGTGGTCTTCCATGTGAAGCTGAACAAGGTTTCCGTTGTCAACGTACCCGAGCAGGACGACGAGTTTGCCAAGGACGTCAGCGAGTTTGATACTCTGGAGGAACTGAAGGCGGACATCCGCAATAAGGCTCTGGAGCAGGCCGAGAAGCAGGCAGCCTCCGCTTTTGAGCAGCTGGCAGTGGAAAAGGCCGCAGAGAATACCACCGTGGATATGCCCAAGGCCCTGGTGGAGGCGGAGCTGGATACCCAGATGGAGCGCTTTGCCTACCAGCTTCAGATGAGCGGCTACTCCATGGAGCAGTACGCCAAAATGATGGGCGGCGATGTGAACACGATGCGCAACGCTTTCCGTCCTGCCGCTGAAAAGCAGGCAAAAATCAGCGTCACCCTGGAGAAGATTGTGGAAGTGGAGGGCATCACCGTTTCTGACGAGGAGATCGAGGCGGAGTTTAAGGCTCTGGCGGAGCAGTACCAGCTGGAACTGGACAAGGTCAAGGAAATGGTGCCCATGAACGAGATCACTGGCAGCCTGACTACCCGGAAGGCAGTCAAGATTATCACCGACTCTGCCATCCCTGTTGCCCCCAAGGCCGAGGAAAAGGCAGAAGAAGAGAAGAAGGAAGACTAATCAAAAGACCTTTGCCCTAAGCAGGAATAACCTTCCTCCGCAATGGTTAAGATGTTATGTAGCAACCCCATTGAAAGGAGATTCTCTCATGAGTTTAGTACCTTATGTCGTTGAGCAGACCAGCCGCGGCGAGCGCAGCTATGACATTTTTTCCCGCCTGCTGAATGACCGCATTGTGTTTCTATCCGAAGAAGTGAACGATACCACCGCCTCTCTGGTGGTGGCCCAGCTGCTGTATCTGGAAGCCCAGGACCCAGACAAGGATATTCAGTTCTATATCAACAGCCCCGGTGGAAGCGTCACCGCAGGTATGGCCATCTATGATACCATGCAGTACATCAAGTGTGATGTCGCTACCATCTGTGTCGGTCTCGCTGCCTCCATGGGCGCGTTCCTGCTCAGCGCTGGTACCAAGGGAAAACGGATGGCCCTGCCCAATGCCGAAATCATGATCCATCAGCCTTCCGCCGGTACCCAGGGCCAGATCACCGATATGGCCATTCACCTGAAACGGCTGGAGACCATTAAGAAGCGGATGAACAAGATCCTGGCCGACAATACGGGCAGAAGTGTAGAGGAAGTCACTGCCGCCTGTGAGCGTGACAACTTTATGTCCGCCGAGGAAGCCAAGGACTTTGGCCTGATCGATCGGATCCTGGAGCATCATTGAGAAAGCTTCCAACCACAAACAAAGAATTGAGGTACCAGGTTCATGCCTAAAAAACCGGAGCAGGTCATCCGCTGCAGCTTCTGCGGAAAGCGGGAGGGCCAGGTTTCCCGGCTGATTGCTGGGAACGGGGTCTATATTTGCAGCGACTGTGTATCTGCCTGCACGGATCTATTGCGGGAGGAATACGATATGGAGCCCACCGGCGCCCTTCAGGCACCGGAAAAGCTTCCTGTCCCCGCAGAGATCAAATCCTTTATGGACCGCTATATCATCGGGCAGGACGACGCGAAGGTCGCCCTGTCGGTTGCGGTATACAATCACTATAAGCGCATTTATTATGGCAGCAATTCCGATGTGGAACTGCAAAAGAGCAACATTCTGCTGATCGGGCCTACGGGCAGCGGCAAGACCCTCTTTGCCCAGACTCTGGCCAAGATCCTGAATGTGCCCTTTGCCATTGCCGACGCTACCACCTTGACGGAAGCGGGCTATGTAGGCGACGATGTGGAGAACATTCTGGTGCGCCTCCTGCAAGCAGCGGACTTTGACGTGGAGCGTGCCCAAAACGGCATTATCTACATCGACGAGATGGATAAGATCGCCCGGAAGAGCGAGAACACCTCCATCACCCGGGACGTTTCCGGCGAGGGTGTCCAGCAGGCCCTGCTGAAGATTCTGGAGGGCACCGTCTCCAATGTGCCGCCCCAGGGAGGCAGAAAGCATCCCCAGCAGGAGACCATCCCGGTGGACACCACCAATATCCTGTTTATCTGCGGCGGCGCCTTTGACGGCTTGGATAAGATCATCGAAAAACGGACGGATAAGAGCGCCATCGGCTTTGACGCCCCAGTCAGCAGCAAGAAGAAGCGGGACGTGGGCAGCATTCTCAGCCAGGTGGAGCCTCACGATCTGCTGAAATTCGGCATTATTCCGGAGCTGGTGGGCCGTATGCCGGTGATCACCAATCTGCAAAGCCTGACCCAGAATGACCTGGTGCGGATTCTGGTGGAGCCCAAGAACGCCCTGACCAAACAATATCAGGCCCTGCTTCAGATGGATGGGGTAGAACTGGAGATCACGGACGAGGCCTTGCTGCTGATTGCCCAGAAGGCACTGGACCGTCAGATCGGAGCCCGGGGCCTCCGGGCCATTCTGGAGAAGATCATGACGGGTATCATGTTCCTGATTCCCTCCGATCTCTCCATAAAAAAGGTGATCGTAACGCCGGAGGCGGTGGAAGGTGGTAATCCCACGATCCTTCGGGATCCTGCCCATCCCAGAGAGAAGCTTGCGGGAAAGTAACACAAAGAAAGATGCTTTAGGGGGGGGTAGTATGGCTACCCCCTTTTTCCAAAGGAGGGATCGTCCCTTGAGTGACATGATGTACGCAAAATCGATGCCTGTTTTAGCCCTTCGGGGGCTGGCAGTCTTCCCAGAGCAGATTGTCCATTTCGAAGTCGGACGGAGCAAATCCGCCCGGGCTCTGGAAGAAGCGATGAAACAGGATCAAACCCTGCTTCTGATTCCCCAGAAGGATCTGCTGGTGGATGACCCTAAGCTTGGGGATCTTTATGCTGTCGGAACCGTGGCAAAGATCAAACAGATCCTCAAAGCCCAGGGGGAGAGCTACCAGGTGCTGGTTACTGGCATCTGCCGGGGCAAAATCACGGAGCTGAGCCAGTCGGAGCCCTATCTCAGTGGAATCGTGGAGGCAATTCCCGTTCCCCGGGCCCAGGACAGCCCCCGTCTCCGTGCCCTGCGCCGGGAGGCAAATGCCCTGTACGGCCTGTATCTGCAAATGTTTGAGCACCCCGCTCAGACCATTCAACTGCGCATGATGGCAAGCGAGGATAACGGCTTCCTGGCGGACTCCATCGCGCAAAATTCCGGAATCGATTTCCGGGATAAGGCAAAGCTCCTGTGCCAGCTGAACCCGGCCAGCCGCCTGGAAAACGCCGTAAAACTTCTGCGGCAGGAGGTAGAGATCCTCCGGCTGGAATCCGGGATCCAGGAGAAAACGAAGGCCGTACTGGATCAGAACCAGCGGGACTATTATCTCCGGGAGCAGATGAAGGTCATCCGGGAGGAACTGGGAGAAGGGGAGGACGAGGACGAGAGCGAGAACTACGCTGCTCAAATCCGGGGCCTTCATCTGGAAGAGGAAACAGAAAAGAAGCTTTTGAAGGACGTGGAGCGTCTGAAGAAGCAGCCCTTTGGCTCCTCCGAAGGGGCTGTTCTGCGCAATTACCTGGACACCGTTCTGGAGCTTCCCTGGAATGTGAAGACCAAGGAGCGTGTGGACGTGGAGACCGCCAGAAGGGTTCTGGAACACGATCACTTCGGCCTGGAAAAGGTGAAGGAGCGAATCCTGGAAACCATTGCCGTCCGTCAGATGGCGCCGGAAATGCCTCCCCAGATCCTGTGCCTGGTGGGTCCTCCCGGCGTGGGCAAGACCTCCATTTCCTATTCCATCGCAAAAAGCCTGAACCGGAAGATGGCAAGGATTTCCCTGGGCGGCGCTCATGACGAGGCGGACATCCGGGGGCATCGGAAAACTTATGTAGGAGCTATGCCTGGCCGGATCATGACGGCCATTACCCAGGCGGGCAGCTTCAATCCCGTGCTATTGCTGGATGAGATCGACAAGATGGGCTCTGATTACCGGGGCGACCCCAGCGCGGCGCTGCTGGAGGTGCTGGACGCGGAACAGAACCACACCTACCGGGACCACTATCTGGAAATTCCTTTTGACCTGTCCGACGTGCTATTCATTACCACAGCCAATACCTTGGACACGGTGCCTCGGCCTCTCCTGGACCGGATGGAGGTCATTGAGCTGGGCTCCTATACCGATGAAGAAAAGCGAATGATCGCAAAAAATCATTTGTACCCGAAGCAGCTAAAAAAGCACGGCCTGAAAAAAAGCCAGCTTCGTGTTACCGATGATGCCATCCGGGAAATCATTTCCTGCTACACCCGGGAATCCGGGGTGCGGAATCTGGAGCGGGCCTTCGGGGAAATCTGCCGGAAGGCAGCCATGGAGATCGTTTCTCAGGAGACGCCGAAAAAGCTCACCGTCACCGGCACCAATCTGGAAGAATACCTGGGTGTCCGCAAATTCTTGCCGGATCGGCTGCCCTGCACCGATCAGGTGGGACTGGTGACGGGTCTGGCCTGGACAAGCGTAGGCGGCGAGACCTTGGAGGTGGAAGTGGGGGTCATGGAGGGCTCCGGCAAGCTGGAACTGACCGGCAACCTGGGAGACGTGATGAAGGAGTCTGCCCACGCGGCGCTGAGCTACATCCGCTCCAACGCCCAAAGGCTGGGTGTGCCTCAGGACTTCTATAAAACCAAGGATATCCATGTGCATTTCCCGGAGGGGGCAGTGCCAAAGGACGGCCCCTCTGCCGGCGTTACGGTTTGCACGGCCATCGTGTCTGCACTGACAGGCACCACGGTGCGCCGGGACATTGCCATGACCGGAGAGATTTCACTTAGGGGCAGAGTCATGCGGATTGGCGGCCTGAAAGAAAAGACCATGGCAGCCCTCCGGCACGGGGTCCGTACGGTCATTATCCCCAAGGACAACGAACGGGATCTGGAGGAGATCGACCAGACGGTTCGCCGTCAGTTAAACTTCATCAGCGCGCAGACCATGGACACGGTTCTGGAGGCGGCGCTGAATCATCGGACGGAACTGGATCCCACCATTTTGGGGGACCTTCCCAAGGATGTGGGGAAAAAGGTCAGAAAGCCAGAGCTGCGGCAATAGAGAAGGAGCGGCTATGAATTTACAAAATGTGGAATTTCTGATTTCCGCCGCTTCGTCCAGGGACTTTCCCCAAAACCGCCTTCCGGAAATCGCGTTTGCGGGCAAATCGAATGTGGGAAAGTCCTCGGTGATCAACCGGCTTTTGCAGCGGAAGAACTTTGCCAGGGTAGGGGATAAGCCCGGGAAAACCATTCATGTCAATTATTTTCTCCTGGACCGGAAATGCTATCTGGTGGACCTGCCCGGCTACGGCTTTGCCAAGGTCTCCCAATCCGAAAAGGAGCGATGGGGACGGCTGATGGAGGACTATTTTGCCGCCAATCGAATTGATCTGGGTGTGCTGATCGTAGATTACCGGCACCCGCCCACCAACAATGACATCACCATGGCAAACTGGTTTCTGGAAAGCGGCTGCCCCTTTGTGGTGGTTGCCAACAAAATGGACAAGCTGAAAAAAAGCGAGCTGGAGCCAAACCTGAAAACCATTCGGGAGGACCTGAGCCTGCCGGAAAGCTGTCCCGTCATTCCTTTCTCTGCGGAGAAGGGGGACGGCCGGGACGAACTGGTGCGCCGTGTCTTAAGCGCGGTAAAGGAATAAAAAATGTGCCGGAGAT
>DLAP01000031.1 GCA_002493965.1 Clostridiales bacterium UBA7044 | reverse complement strand
TAGGACTCGAACCTATGACCTTCCGCACGTCAAGCGGATTCTCTAGCCAGCTGAGCTAATCGTCCATAGCACGCTGCACAGGCGACTTTGATAGTATACCCGATATGCCGGATTTTGTCAAGTATTTTTCTGAAAAATATCCGGAGTTAAGAAGGCCTATGTCAGCCTGCGTCTTCCTCAGAAGGTCACTTCCCCGTCGTGGGTCAAAGAGGAAACGGTGTAAACGCCGGGAACGCCTGCTACCGCGTCCACGCAGGCCCGCTCCTGCTCGCTGGAAAACTCAATCACCAGGTTCAGACCGCTTTCGGAGAACACCTTGGACTTTACCGTATAGCGCTTGCAGTATTTCGCCACCAGTCCCAGAATTTCATCCTCACAGTCCTTATTTCCCGCGGAAATGGTGAGAATCTTCATGGGCTTGACCTTGGGCAGGTAGTCCAGAATGAAGATGCCCACGGAGAGAACCACTGCCAGCATGGCGGCGAGAATGGGCATACCCGCGCCGCAGATGATGCCCTCCGCAATGGACCAGAACAGGAACACCAGATCCATGGGGTCCTTAATGGCAGTGCGGTAGCGGACAATGGACAGGGCGCCCACCATGCCAAGGGACAGGACGATATTGCTGGAAATGGCAATGATGATGGCGGCGATGATGACGGTCAGCACCCACAGGGACAGGTTAAAGCTCTTGTTGTAGAAGCTTTTCCGGGTGACTACCCGGTAGATCAGGAAGATGTAAAAGCCAAAGGCGGCGGCCATGAGAAGATACAGGGCGGCGGTGGTGTGGCTTATGGAAGAAAGCTCATTTAGAAAGCTGGACTTGAAGATGTCTTTGAAGTGCATAAGTAATAGGACTCCTTTTGTAGTTTTCTGCATATGTAGTATTTGGAGAAGCTGCTCCATTGGAGACAGTCCAGCATGAGGCTGCGGTAGAGAAAGTCCGGAAGCAGTTCATCCCATTTGACTTCCAGAATGTGCTGTCCCAGGGGAAGCACGGGACGCAGGGAAAGCCGGTCTTCGAAGAAGCCTTGACACTGGTCGGAGGACATGATGTTTGTGTCCAGCGTGACCCGGACATTGCCAGCAGGGAAGACATAGGGGATCCGGTCGTATTCCACGATCACCACCGGCTGTAACCCCCGGGTCTTCATTTGCAGCAGAAGCTTTTGCAGCAGGGGCGGATAGCTGGGATCGTCCGGAAGAAGCGTTCCTGCCAGCAGAGTGTCGCATTGCTGCCGGGTCAGAGGACAGGAGAATTTCAGACATTTGCCCTGCTGCTTTCGTTTCAGTTCCAGAGTGATGCGCTGGTCGCTGTGGTTATAAATGCGGATTCGGAACTTCTCCCGGGGGTCGGTGCCGTTTTCATTTTCCAGATAGCAGGCATCCTCCCGGTCGTCAAAATAGACAGAACGAATATGATACATTCCGGCCCGGCTCCCGGACTTGGGAACGTGGGGATCAGGGGACAGAACGGCCCCGGCCCGGGCTTTCAGCATGGCGATTTGTCCTGCGGAGACCAGGTATTTGTATTCGTTCCGAAAAACAAAACCAATGTTGTCCATAATTTACCTCAACTTCCAGGGGAGATGGGGCAGAGGCGTATAAACAGGGGGGTGTCCTCTGTTACCGTCAAAATGCTTTCCAAAGGCGTGCCGTCCTGGGCGTATACACCCTCCATCGTATAGCCATCCGGTGCATAGACACTGTTGGCAATCAGTTCGTGATAGATGGTAAAGTCGCCTTTGGGAATGAGCAGCTGAAGCTTAAACGGAGAGATATCTCCGCTGATATCTGCCCAGAAGTTGACCAGGCAATAGTCCTCCCAATTGGAAAACAGGGCCTTCAGATAATCCAGCCGGCCGGTCAGATCCGCTGCGAGAGCCTGGGGACGGGCAAAGTAGGCGGATTCCCAGGGAACGGCCCCGTGGCTTCGCAAATAGGCGCCGCTCCAGCGAACCAGATCGCTGCGCCGGGAGTCCCGGATCTCCTGCCGGCAAGCTTCCAGGTAGCCGGTAATTTCATCAAAAAACGCATCGGTATAGACGTTTTCATAGGTTTGGAGGACAGCCTCCCGGAACGGCTCTATCTGAAGAAGGGAACCATACCAGCTGGCAACCTTATATTCCGCATAGGCACCGTCTGAGACAGGAAAGACCACATCTCCCATCGGCTCCGATTCTTTCAGAGATCCAGACCAGTTGGAAAAATAATAATAGCCACACAGCGCGTATTCCGTAGACATTTGATTGGAAGACAGCCGTGGATACAGCGTCCATTCATAGTCCCAGGGGAGCATACAGCGGATTCGATCGCCATCATCCAGATAATAATACTCGCTGGCCTTACTCAGATCGTAGTTGTAAAGAAGCTCATCCAAGGCGTACTTTTCTGCCCAGGATTCCAGATCGATATGTTGTGCCAGAGCCTCTGGATCCCGGCTTTCCAGGGCCTGTTCCATGCCCTCCGCATGATACTGAATCAGGCTCTGGTCGCCGCAGTAGATGCGCAGACCCTTCCCACCGTCGGTGTGGAAGGTATTTTCCTTTTCCAGAAAAGTCAGTTCAAAGACAGCCTGAATGCCGTCCTCCTCCAGGTGCTTTTTGTACTCGGATTTGGTGGCAACGCCATATAGGCCCAAATACTCGCCGTTCACGAACAGGTCGGCGTAGACATAGGGGGAGGAGTAGGGAAAGTCCAGCTCCTGGGCCATGTGGTAAGCAAGAGCATTGCGCAGCTTGCTGGAATCCACATACTCGGCAAGCAGACACAGCTGGTCAGCCTGGTCGAAGGGCCCCACGGTGACGCTCTGGGAGAAGTTCAGATTGTAGGGCTTTTTCTCCCAGTGCTCCCAGGTGCTGTTGCCACGGCCGGACATGGTGGTTTTTCCCGCATATTCCCGCTGACCGGAGCCGTCCCAGAAGGTCACAAACGCGTTTTGGGCGTGCTGCTTATCGGCGCCCAGATAGCTTAGCAGGCCATCCTGGGCATCGATGCAGATGGTTTGCTCTGCGGAGCAGGGAAGCAGGCGGAGCGTGTATGTACGGGGCCGTTCCCAAAGAAAGGAAATCTGGAATGGGATATCCTGATCCAAAGGCAGGTCGCCAGTGTCCGCGGAACCCGAATCCATCCGGGTATACCAGGGATGGGTTACGGTAAGCTGGGACGGGGAGACAAAGCTGGGCAAAAACAGGTAATAGCAATCCTCCTCCTCGCTGTACCAGGGAGTGAGGGTCAGATCCTGGGCATCCGCACGGAAGCGCAGGGAGAAAAAGGAATCCGCGTTTTGCCCCAGAGCGCTGCCCACCAGGACCAGCATGGCCAGAAAAAGAATGGGGATCAAAAGAGAAGGCCCTTTATTACGCATCATAGGCAATCCTTTCCTCACCGGAAAAACGCCATGGGATCCCGGTGCTCCCGGGAGAAGATCACTTCCGTTTCCGGAAAGGCTTCCTGGAGCTTTTCTGCCAGAACCATGACGGCGGGGTTTTCCGTATGGAAGTGCCCGGCGTCGATCAGGTTGACACCCAGCGACTCGGCGTCATGGAACTGATTGTATTTCACATCGGCGGTGATAAAGGTGTCGCACCCGGCAAGACAAGCATCCTGCAATTCGCTGCCGCAGGAGCCGCCGCCTACGGCTACATGACAAACCTCCCTGCCGCCGGACACATACCGCAGCCCGTCACAGCCCAAAGCTTCCTTGACAAAGGATAGAAATTCCGCGAGAGACTGTTTTTTTACTTCACCCTGGCGCAGCAGGCCCCACTGCCTTCCGTTCTCGTCCACACCTTGGGGATTGATAACCCGGACATTTTGAAGACCAAGATGGGCGGCGAGAATGTCATTGACCCCGCCGGGGGCCAGGTCAAAATTGGTGTGGGCGTTGATGGCAGCAATGCCGTGCTCGATCAGGGTCAGAAGATTCCGGCCGGTTTCAGTGCTGTCGTTTACCGCTTTCAGGCCTTCACCGAAAATCAGGGCATGGTGGGTGACAATGAGATCCGCGTGAATATCCATGGCCTGCTGGATGACATCCCCGAAGGGGTCCAGGGCAACCAGAATCTTTGAGACCACCTGGCTTCCCCTGCCGCAGAGCAGGCCGCAGTTGTCCCAGCTTTCCTGCATACAGGGCGGGGCGACGGTGTCCAGATACCGTAAAACATCTGCCACAGTGGTCATAATTCCATCCTCCATTTCTGAATTTGTTCGAGAACGGCCAGCCTTTTTTCATATCCTTCGTTTCCAGTGATGGCAAGGCCGTTGACGCTTTTCCGCATCCCGCCGATGACATGATCCAGAAACTCTGGAAGCAGGGGTGAGCCGCTTTTCCGCAGAGCGGGGCTTACATAGTAGTCCGCTTCCGTCATGATCTGCGTGGGGTCATAGACCACCTCCATGACGGGATAGAGGAATTTGCCGTCCTGAGCCAGGGTTTCCCTGCGGATGGCATAGCCGTGCTGATGGAGATACCGCCGCAGGTCGGAGCGTTTGCTCTGACACTGAAGAACAAGGCGGTATTTTTTGTCCCGGAGCCAGGGAGCGTCGCTTAAGATAGACAAAATGGTGTCCGCACCCATACCGGCCAGCACCAGCACATCAAAGTTGTGGGGCAGATGGCGGACGCCGCCGCAGAGGTGGAAGGACATCTTATCCGCCACACCGAATTTGGAAGCGTTTTGGCGGGCGCTTTCCAGGGGCATTTCATTGATGTCGGAGGCGATGACGGATCGGGCGATGCCATGGCTCAGAAGGTAGATTCCCAGATAACCGTGGTCACAGCCGACGTCGGCCACCCGGTCGCCGGATTGTACGTAGTCGCAGCAGGCACTGAGCCGGTTGGAAAGGGGAAGCTTCATGGGGTTCCTCCTAAATTACGGAATAAAAGAAGATGCCACCCCGGCAGGGGTGGCAAACACCTTTGGGGCTTCAGAAATTAGTCCTTTGCTTCCTCGTTCTGGCTGGCCTCATAGGCTTCCAGGAAGTGGTTCAGCTGCTCCAGGAAGGGATCGCAGTCGATGCCGTGGACCATGCAGGCTTCCTCCACGGTCTCGCCCCGGGAAGAGGGGCAGCCCAGGCAGTGCATACCGATGGCAAAGAACAGGGGCGCGGACTGGGGCGCTACATCCAGAATATCCCCGATAATGGTTTCCTTTTCGATTTTAACAGCCATGAAAATGACCTCCTAACGATTTCTTTTGCTATTATAACCCTATTTCCCTGAAAACACAAGAGGAAATATTCCTTGGCAGGCAAAAAGAAGGTCAATTTCCCAAAATCTTAAAATAATGAAAAAAGCGCGGACAGAGTGTTTAATGTGCCATGGGCGATCCAGCTTGGAAGAATAGAACCATTGGCTTTTTTCTCATTTAAATAGGAAAATGCGACTGCCGGAAGCATTGGATAAATTGCGATGACAGCACCTGCGGCAATTCCGACCTGTCCCCATACCATGGTAAGGTGGATTGCGCCAAATAACAAAGCCTGAATGATGTTTGCCGCTGTAAATCCGAACCTGGCCGCAAGACGCTTTAACAAAAAACCTCGGAATAGAATTTCTTCTGATAAGCCGGTTTGGATGTACGAATATATCAATACGCTGGGAAGTGCCGCAATTCCCATTCCTTTGTATGCCGATTCAGCGGCAGCCACATCGCCTCTGAGCCACACAGCCAATTCTCCCACAAGAAGGCAAACCAATATTGTGACTGATGTGGAAAGAATCAGGCTTTTTCTGCCTTTCAACGGCGGCTTTTTGATGCCTAACCATTTGAAAAAGTTTTCTTTTTTTCTGGCTGTAACAAACCACCAAACCAGCGGAATGATGGAAAACAGCACCACTTGAAAAATAGCGTTTAACAGTTGATTTAGGAACATGAGATTGTCTCCTTTTTAAGCATCGTCTTTTTGGTATTCCAGAATATCTCCCGGCTGGCAGTTCAGGGCCTGGCAGATGGCCTCCAACGTGGAGAAGCGGATGGCGCTGACCTTGCCGGTTTTCAGCTTGGAGAGGTTCACGTTGGAAACGCCCACTTTGGCGGAAAGTTCGTTTAAGGACATCTTCCGGTCTGCCATGACCCGGTCAAGACGCAGAATAATTGCCATGGCGCGCCTCCTTACAATGTCTCGTCGGACAGCTGCTGCAGGCTCTCGCCGTAGCGGAATACGTAGCTCAGCAGGAACAGCACGGCCGCCACCAGCAGGAAGCCAAGCTCCACATCATAACCGAAGCTTACCTTGGTGATCTTGTCGCTGAGCAGCAGCGTGGGAAGCTGATACTGGGTTGCAATCATCAAAACCTCCAGAAGCATGGTGAGGTTTTTCACAATGCCCCAGACGATGACGTACACGGCAGATTTCTTCAGGTTCTCGCTGATGGTGCTATGGAAGGGAAGACCTTCCTTCATGGGCTTGAGAATTTGACGGAAGCAGTTCACAAGCTTCCGGCCCAGGAAGAAACCAACCAGAGACAAAATCAGGCTTCCTGCGGCAGTGAGAAGCACCACAGAGGGGCTGGGAGCGTAAGCGGGATCTATAGTCAGAGAGATAAGCCGAATATCAATCTCGGTGTAGCTGTCTGCCACCCAGCTGGGGTCTAGATGGAACAGGAAGAATGCGGCAATGAGAATCAGGCCCACTAGGGCGATACCAATGGCAATGCCAAGAAGCACATTGAGAAAATGCAGAAACTTGTCCAAGCGCGCGGCGGTTACGGTCATGTTTTTCATAGTTTTCGTACCTCCTTTTTTGATGGCTTCATACTATCACGGGAAGATATGTTTGTCAACAACTTTTTTATGATAAACGATAAATATTTTTCGATATTCTTAAAATTAGAGGACGGCCAATTGTATGCCGTCAGAAAAATCAGACAGGGAAGGCCCTTTTTCTGACAGGAAAATGGGATTCCTGACGAGAAATGGGAAAATTCCCGGAGAAGGGTTGACGATAGCAAGCGGGGATGCTATAATACATAGAAATCTAAGTATTGGGGAGGGCGCTTATGAACTTTCTGACGTTAACGGAAAAACACGAACGCTTAAACCGGAGGATGAATCTGCGTTTTTCTTCCTTCTTTGCGGATCTCCCCCTGACGACCCCCCAGGCGCTGGCTCTGGGTTATATTCTGGAAAAGGGCAAAGACGGAGCGGTCTACCAGAAGGACGTGGAAAAACACCTGTCCATCCGGGGTTCCTCCGCCACCAGCCTGATCCACAAGCTGGAGCGGGACGGATTCGTCCGCCGGGAGGCTGTAAATTTTGACGGCCGGTACCGGTGCCTGAAACCGACCAAAAAGGCGCTGGCCATCCAGGGAGAGATTTCCAAACGGATCGAACAGTATGTGCAGAGCCTGTTTGCCGGGATTTCGGAAGCGGATCTACAGGTGTTTGAATCCGTCATTGAAAGAATGACCAGCAACGCCTGCTGACCTTAAGCACACTTCATTTCCAGAGAGGAAGATATTTTTGAGAACGATCGCATGGATCCATACCCTATTTTACATCATAACCGGATATCTCGCTGGGAGTATTCTGTTCGCCCCCTTGGCGGCCCGGCTGTTCGGCAAGACCGAGATGATGGAAAACAGCGACGACAAAAATCCCGGCGCCTTTAACGCCTTCCACTACGGCGGCTTTTTCTGCGGCCTTGTGACCCTGGCGGGGGATATGCTGAAGGGATTTCTGCCGGTATTCCTGTATCTCCAGGACAATTTCGCTTTATTTTGGCTGCCCGCTGCCTTGGTCCTGGCAGCGCCGGTGCTGGGACACGCGTTCCCGATTTTCCACCATTTTCAGGGAGGCAAGGGAATTGCGGTCAGCTTTGGGTGCCTGCTGGGACTGATCCCCTTCTGGGGACCGGCATTGACGCTGGCCGGGGTGTTTCTATTTTTCTCCCTGGTGCTGAAAGTTACACCGCATTTTTACCGCACGGCTCTGACCTTCCCGGTCAGTCTGGTGCTTATGACAATTATGATGGGGCTAAACAACAGCATTACCCTGGGCTTCCTGCTGATTACGGGGATTGTGTGCCTGCGGCTGCATTTGAGCCCCGAAGAAAGGGAACCGATGATGGTGAAACTGCTATGGATATCCTGATTTTATCCTGCGGAACCGGGGGCGGCCATAACTCTGCCGGCCATGCCGTTCAGGAGGAGATGACCCGCCGGGGCCATAATACGACTTTTCTGAATCCCTATGATCTACATAGTAAAAAACTGGCATCCCGGATCGACAATACCTATATCAGCATTGCCCAGGCCGCTCCGAAGCTGTTCGGTGCGATTTATACCGCCGGGGATCTGTACCGGAGGCTGCCCTGCCATTCGCCGGTCTACTGGCTCAACGGCGGTATCGCGGAGGAGATGGCAGCCTATCTGGAAGCCCACCATTTTGACGCGATTTTTGCCTCTCATTATTTCCCCACGCTGATCCTGACCAAGCTTCGGAATCAGGGCGTCAAGGTCCCGAAAACCATCCAGATCGCCACGGACTATACCTGCAGTCCTTTCTTTGAGGAGGCAGAGTGTGACGCTTATGTGATCTCTTCTCCGGTTTTGGCGGACGAATTTGTGGGCAGAGGCGTTCCTGCGGATAAGATTTATCCCTTTGGAATCCCGGTGAGGCAGGAGTTTCAAGTGCCGGTGCCCAAAGAGGAAGCAAAGCGGCAGCTTGGGCTGGATCCTGAAAAGCGGTACCTGCTGGTGGCGGGAGGCAGCATTGGCGCCGGCGCGGTGGAAAAAACCCTGACTCTTCTCAGCGAGATCATTCAGGAGAAGCCGGATCTTCAGGTAATCGCCATCTGCGGAAGCAATGAAAAACTGTATATTAAGCTGAAAAAGCTGTTTGGCAGCTCGGTGAAGCTGGTCTCCTATACAGATCAGATGGGACTGCTGCTCCACGCCTGCGACCTGTATCTGACCAAGCCCGGCGGCCTTTCTACCTCCGAGGCGGCAGTTGCCGGGGTACCCCTGGCTCTGCTTCCCCCTATTCCCGGATGTGAAAGCAGGAATCTCCGCTTCTTTACCCAGTATGGCATGGGTAAGGAGGTCGATGTGTCCAGAAGCGGACTGCGGGAGATCCTGGCCCTGATGGATGATCCGGAAGCGTGCCAAAAGATGGTAAGACAGCAGAAAAAATGGATTCAGCCCAACGCGGCGGCGTCGGTTTGTGATCTGGCGGAATCGGATAGATAACGAAACAAAGGAGGGCTGTCTCAAAATGCAAAATGCGTAAAGACAACCCTGTTAAAAAGTAAGAAATATCGGGAGAATCCACAATTTCAAGTGGTTTCTCCCGATATTATGTTGAGGATTATCTTGAAAAATCTATTTTGATACTAAAACCTAATTAAAAGCTT
>DLAP01000074.1:28724-30363 GCA_002493965.1 Clostridiales bacterium UBA7044 | reverse complement strand
CTGGGCGGCGATGATGCCGACGGCTTCGCCCAGATCCACTTCCTTGGAGGTGGCCAGGTTCATGCCGTAGCACTTGGCGCAGACGCCCACCCGGGCGCGGCAGCCCAGAATAGTGCGAATATAGATCTTATTGATCCCGGCCTTTTCGAACTTTTCCGCGTCCTCGGGCATCATCATCACGTCCTTAGAGTGGAGCAACTCCCCGGTAACGGGATGGAGCACATCGTGGACGGGGTAACGACCGCGGATGCGGTTGCCGAAGGTATCAATGATGTCGCCATTCTTGTCGTAGACAGCGCCCACCCAAATACCGTTCTGAGTGCCGCAGTTGTGCTCCCGGATGATCACGTCCTGGGAGACATCCACCATTCGACGGGTCAGGTAGCCGGAGTCAGCGGTACGCAGGGCCGTATCGGTCATGCCCTTACGGGCGCCTCTACTGGAGATGAAATACTCCAGGACGGACAGACCCTCACGGAAGTTGGCCTTAACGGGGATCTCAATGGTACGACCGGCGGTATCGGCCATCAGGCCACGCATACCAGCCAGCTGACGAATCTGGGCCATGGAGCCACGGGCGCCGGAGTCGGCCATCATATAGATGGGGTTGAACTCGTCCAGGTTGCCCTGCAAGGCGTCGGTGACGTCCTTGGTGGTCTGCTCCCACTGCTGCACCACCAGACGGTAGCGCTCGTCATTGGTAATGAGGCCCTGGCGGTAGTAGTTTTCGATCTCCACCACCTTGCCTTCCGCCTGATGGACCAGCTCGTACTTAATCTCAGGCACCACCATGTCCGCGATGGACACAGAGATAGCGCCCTTGGTGGAGTATTTGTAGCCCAAGGCCTTGATCTTATCCAGCATCTCCGTGGCGATGGTAAAGCCATGGCGGCGGATGCACTTATCAATGATTTTGCCCAGCTGCTTCTTGCCCACCAGGAAGCTGACCTCCAGGTCAAATTCCTGACCGGGGATGCTCCGGTCCACAAAGCCCAGATCCTGGGGGATAGGCTCGTTGTAGATCAGCCTGCCCACAGTGGCGTTGATAATCCGGTACTCCATCTTACCGCCCACTTCCTTGCCGTAGCGCACCAGAATGGGGGCGTGAAGGCCCACAGCGCCATCGGCGTAAGCGGCAATGGCCTCATTGGGGGAGGAATAGCTGTGGATGGGACGGAACTTGGCTTCCGCCTTACCCGCAGCCTTGGCGGCCTTGTTGACAGCCAGGAACTCATCGGCGTCCACAATCTGGCCGGCGGGCAGCCCGGTATCGCCAGCGTCGGTGACGAACACATTCTCCGCGCCCTTCTCTGCCTTACCCAGACGGGTATAGGTCAGGTAGTAGGCACCCAGAATCATATCCTGGGTAGGCACGGTGACGGGCTTGCCGTCCTGGGGCCGCAGCAGGTTGTTGGCGGACAGCATCAGCAGTCTGGCCTCAGCCTGGGCCTCGGGGGACAGGGGAACGTGAATAGCCATCTGGTCGCCGTCAAAGTCGGCGTTGAAGGCGGTGCAGCACAGAGGATGCAGCTTTAGTGCCCGGCCTTCCACCAGCACCGGCTCAAAGGCCTGAATGCCCAGACGGTGGAGGGTAGGGGCACGGTTCAGCATAACAGGGCGGTCCTTGATGATCTCGTCC
>DLAP01000074.1:2254-28379 GCA_002493965.1 Clostridiales bacterium UBA7044 | reverse complement strand
GTCGATCATCTTCTTGGCGGACTTGATGTTGTTGGCCAGACCGTCGGCAACCAGCTTCTTCATGACGAAGGGCCGGAACAGCTCAATGGCCATTTCCTTGGGCACGCCGCACTGATAAAGCTTCAGCTCGGGGCCGACCACGATAACGGACCGGCCGGAGTAGTCCACACGCTTACCCAGCAGGTTCTGACGGAACCGGCCCTGCTTGCCCTTGAGCATATCGCTCAGGGACTTCAGCGCCCGGTTGTTGGCACCGGTGACGGCACGGCCCCGGCGGCCATTGTCGATGAGGGCATCCACGGCCTCCTGGAGCATCCGCTTTTCGTTGCGGATGATGATGTCGGGGGCGTGAAGCTGAACCAGCCGCTTTAGCCGGTTATTCCGGTTGATGACCCGGCGGTACAGATCGTTTAAGTCGGAGGTGGCGAACCGGCCGCCGTCCAGCTGAATCATGGGGCGGATATCAGGGGGGATCACGGGCAGCACGTCCATGACCATCCAGGAGGGCTTATTGCCGGATTCCCGGAAAGCTTCCACAACCTCCAGACGCTTGACGATCCGCAGCTTCTTCTGGGAGGAGGCGTTCTTCAGCTCTTCCCGCAGCTGATTGCTCAGCTGATCCAGGTCGATCTGCTCCAGCAGTTCCTTAATGGCTTCCGCGCCCATACCGGCCTTGAAGTCGTCTTCGTACTTCTCCCGCATATCCCGGTACTCCTTCTCGGTGAGCACCTGGTTTTTGGCCAGAGGGGCGTCGCCGGGATCGGTGACGATATAAGCGGCAAAGTACAGGATCTTCTCCAGAATCTTGGGGGAGATGTCCAGAATCAGGCCCATCCGGGAGGGGATGCCCTTGAAGTACCAGATGTGGCTGCAGGGGGTGGCCAGCTCAATGTGGCCCATTCGCTCCCGGCGGACCTTGGCCTTGGTGACTTCTACGCCGCAGCGGTCGCAGATTTTGCCCTTGTACTTGATTTTCTTATATTTACCGCAGTGGCACTCCCAGTCCTTGGTGGGTCCGAAGATCCGCTCACAGTACAGGCCGTCCCGCTCGGGTTTCAGGGTACGATAGTTGATGGTCTCGGGCTTCTTGACCTCGCCGTAAGACCACTGCCGGATCATCTCCGGGGAAGCAATGCCAATTTTAATGGCATCAAAGGTGGCATCTGCCATGACTGGGCCTCCTTATTCGTCGATATCGGCATCGGAATCGGAATCCTCGATGTCGTCAAATACATCCATAATGTCCTCGGGGCCGTCCTCGTCAATGACGAAGCCGGAATCCAGCACCTCGTCCGTGGAGCCAACAACCAGATCCTCGTCATGGTCGCCGCTGTAGACGATCTCGTCATCATCGTCGTCGTCCTTCAGTTCGATCTCGTTGCCGTTCTCGTCCAGCACCCGGATATCCAGACACAGAGCCTGGAGCTCCTTGACCAGCACCTTGAAGGATTCGGGCACGCCGGGCTTGGGAATGTTGGCGCCCTTGACAATGGCCTCATAGGTCTTCACACGGCCGGTGACATCGTCGGACTTGACGGTGAGGATCTCCTGGAGGGTATAGGCCGCGCCGTAGGCTTCCAGGGCCCAGACTTCCATTTCGCCGAACCGCTGGCCGCCGAACTGGGCCTTGCCGCCCAGAGGCTGCTGGGTAACGAGGGCATAGGGGCCGGTGGAACGGGCGTGGATCTTATCATCCACCAGGTGGTGGAGCTTCAGGTAATAGGGGTAGCCCACTGTTACCAGGTTATCGAAGGGCTCGCCGGTACGACCGTCGTACAGGATGGTCTTGCCATCCTCCCGGAGGCCCGCCAGCTTCAGGGTTTCCCGGATATCCTTCTCGTTGGCACCGTCGAAGACGGGGGTGGCCACGTTCCAGCCCAAGGCCCGGGCAGCGTAGCCCAGGTGGACCTCCAGCACCTGACCGATGTTCATACGGGAAGGCACGCCCAGGGGGTTCAGCACAATATCCAGGGGGGTGCCGTCGGGCAGGAAGGGCATATCCTCCTCGGGCAGAACACGGGACACAACGCCCTTGTTGCCGTGACGGCCGGCCATCTTATCGCCTACGGAGATCTTCCGCTTCTGGGCGATATAGACCCGGACGGACTTGGTGACGCCGGGAGCCAGTTCGTCGGAGTTCTCCTTGGTGAAGACCTTCACGTCCACCACAATGCCGCTTTCACCGTGAGGCACCTTCAGGGAGGTGTCACGAACCTCTCTTGCCTTCTCGCCGAAGATGGCCCGCAGCAGCCGCTCCTCGGGGGTCAGCTCGGTTTCTCCCTTGGGAGTGACCTTGCCCACCAGATAGTCGCCGGAATGGACCTCCGCGCCTACCCGGATAATACCGTTCTCGTCCAAGTCCTTCAGGGTGTCCTCGCCCACGTTGGGGATGTCTCGGGTGATTTCCTCGGGGCCCAGCTTGGTGTCCCGGGCTTCGGTCTCGTGCTCCTCGATGTGAATGGAGGTGAACACGTCCTCCCGGACCAGACGCTCGTTCAAGAGAATGGCGTCCTCGTAGTTGTAGCCTTCCCAGGTGACGAAGCCGATGAGCACGTTCTTGCCCAACGCAACCTCGCCGCCGGAGCAGGAGGGGCCATCGGCAATGATCTGCTCGGTGTCCACCCGCTCGCCCACCACCACGATGGGACGCTGATTGATGCAGGTGCCGGCGTTGGAACGGGCGAACTTGGTCAGGTGACAGGTTTCCGTCTCACCGTCGTCATAGCGCAGGCTGATGTCCGTGGCGGACACAGCTGTTACCACGCCGGGCTTCTTGGCCTTGATGCAGACCTCAGAGTCCACAGCGGCCTTGTGCTCGATGCCGGTGGCAACCACAGGAGGCTCGGTGGTCAGCAGGGGAACGGCCTGACGCTGCATGTTGGCGCCCATCAGGGCACGGTTGGCGTCATCGTTCTGGAGGAAGGGGATGAAGGAGGTGGCGATGGAAATCATCATCCGGGGGGACACGTCGATATAGTCGATCATCTGACGGTCCACTTCGATGATCTCGTTGCGGTGACGGCAGGTGATACGCTTGTTCATCAGGCAGCCATTCTCGTCCAAAGGCTCATTGGCCTGTCCAACGTAGAAGTCGTCTTCCACGTCGGCGGTCATATACTCCACGTCCGAGGTAACAAAACCAGTGGCCTTGTCCACCTTCCGGTAGGGAGCCTCCACGAAGCCGTATTCATTGATCTTGGCAAAGGTAGCCAGATAGTTGATCAGGCCGATGTTGGGACCTTCGGGGGTCTCAATGGGGCACATCCGGCCATAGTGGGTGTAATGAATGTCTCGCACGTCGAAGGAGGCCCGGTCACGGCTCAAACCGCCGGGGCCCAGAGCGGACAGACGCCGCTTGTGAGTCAGCTCGGCCAGAGGGTTATTCTGGTCCATGAACTGGCTCAGGGGGCTGGAGCCAAAGAACTCCTTGATGACGGCGGTGACAGGCCGAATGTTGATCAGGCTCTGAGGGGTGACGGAGTCCAGGTCCTGGACAGTCATCCGCTCCCGGATCACCCGATCCAGACGGGAAAAGCCGATGCGGAACTGGTTCTGCAGCAGCTCGCCTACGCAGCGCAGGCGGCGGTTGCCCAGGTGGTCGATGTCGTCGGGGGTGCCCACGCCCATGGCCACACAGTTCAGGTAGTTAATGGAGGCCATGATGTCGTCCACGATGATGTGGTTGGGGATTAGGTCGGTGTAGCGCTCGGCAATGGCCTCTTCCCAGCCGTCGGCGGGGACGGAGGAGAGCATTTCCTTCAGCACGGGGAAGTACACCTTCTCCTTGATGCCGTACTGCTTGGGGTCGAAGTCCACGAAGGTGGCCATCTCCACCATGTTGTTGGAGAAGACCTTCACGTTCTGGTCGCCGATGCGGATCACCGCCTCGTTGACGCCCTTGCGGCTTAACTCATGGGCCTGAGCCCGGGAGATAAACTCACCGGGCATGACCAGAATCTCGCCGGTCATGGGGTCGGCAATGGGCTCCGCAGCTTCCTGGCCGGACAGACGGCTCCAAATGTCCATCTTCTTGTTGAACTTGTAGCGGCCAACCTTACTGACGTCGTAGCGGTGGGGATCAAAGAGCAGCCCTTCCAGATGGGCGGTAGCGGTTTCCACCGTGGGAGGCTCGCCGGGACGCAGACGGCGGTAGATTTCCAGCAGGGAATCCTCCCGGGTCTTGCAGGGATCCTTGTCCATGGTTGCCAGAATCCGCTCATCTTCGCCGAACATACTCTTAATCTGCTCGTCGGTCTGAACGCCCAGAGCCCGGATCAGGCAGGTGATGGGCAGCTTCCGGTTCTTATCGATCCGGACCCAGAATACGTTAGCGTTATCGGTCTCGTACTCCAGCCATGCGCCCCGGTAGGGGATGACGGTGGCAGTGTAGGTGTGCTGGTCGGCCTTGTCCACCTCGTGGCCGTAGTACATACCGGGGGACCGAACGATCTGGGAGATGATGACGCGCTCCGCACCGTTGATAACGAAGGTGCCGCCATTGGTCATCACGGGGAAGTCTCCCATGAAGATTTCCTGCTCTTTAATTTCGTCGGTTTCGGTATTGCGCAGACGGACCCGCACCTTGATGGGCTTGGCGTAGGTGGCGTCCCGCTCCTTGCACTCCTCGATGGTGTACTTGGGCTTGTCCTCCATGGTGTAATCCAGGAAGGAAAGCTCCAGCTTGCCGGAGAAGTCGGTGATGGTGCCGACATCCTTGAAGACCTCCCGCAGTCCCGTGTCCAGGAACCACTGGTAGGAATCCTTCTGGATCTTCAGCATATTGGGGATCTCCAGGATCTCCTCATACTTTGCGTAGGATTTACGCATGGTCTTGCCGTACATTACGTCCTTGACCATTGCCATATGGATCATCACGCCTTTCTTACGAATTGTGTGTTGCTTTTGATACGCCCCGGACGGTTGCCAAATTTCATAAGATTGGCACTTGACAGCGTCCCGTTCCTGTGGTAAAATAGCCATAGATAAGGGGAAAAGCGCAATCTGGCAGACTACCACAGTATGGACTACTATTTTACCATGAATTGGTTTCCTTGTCAAGAAAAATAATTGACAATTCCGGAGCTCTGGCTCCGTTTTTTTGTGCCCATTTTGACAAATGGAAAGCCCTCCCCTCTGGGGTAAGCGAACCGCAGTCGCAGGCGTGAATGACACTCCAGTGGAGTGTCAGAGCCGCGACCGGGGCTTACCCCAGAGGGGAAGGCAAAAAGAGGCCGCCGTGAAGGGGCGGTCCAATAAAACAGTATAAAATTGTTTTCGGGAAACGGCATGATTTCGGTCATGCCGTTTTTTCGTTTTGCAAATCATAGAGTAATGTGGCAGGAAGAATCCCGATGTAGTTGTAGCTGATTTCTACCTCCTGCACCCGGTGTCCGCTGGAATTGTCCGGGGCATGAACATAGACTGCTTTGACCAAATCGTTCAGCACTGCGGGAGTCAACTTCTCCAAATGCAGATACTTCTTGGCCTGACGGATGAATTTATTGGGGATCATTTTGTTGATTGCCGTGCAATCACATTGGAAGTTGTAACATAAGTTTGAATTTGCATATTAGGATGTCGGATAATATCAACCAGAGATTTTGCTGCTTGGGTGCCCATATCGCGGACATTGATATTCACCACAGTAAGCTGAGGTTCAATGATCTGGGAGAACGGATAATCATCAAAAGCCATGACACCAATATCCTGCGGAATTTTTATACCCATGTCACGTATTGCATCAACACATCCAAGGGCAATATAGTTGTTTGCGCAGATTACAGCATCAGGAAGTGGTTTCTGATCGAGTAGATTCTTTGTCATCCGGTATCCCTCTGCCCGGGTGGAGTCGCCTAGCCAGATGTTCCTGTCTTCCAATTTGATTCCGTTTCCGGAGAGTCCTTGTTTTACACCGTTTAGCCGATGGGTGGAGCCAAGGTCGTAAGATTTACCGCCGATAAATGCGATGTTGCGGTAGCCTCTGGACACTAGATAGGATGCCGCAACTGTGCCGGAATAAGTATTGTTGTTATCGATCCAGCAGACCTGACTGTCAAAGTCCGGCATACCGAGGATAATATGTGGGAATCGAAGTTGTGTCAGCAGAGCAGCCAAAGGATGGGACATAATACCCACATGAACGGCAATACCGTCTGCGCTTTTTCGGGAGATAATCTCTTTCGCAAGGGCGCAGGCAGAGGTGCTATCCGTTCCGTGGAGTACCAGGCGGTATCCCCTCTTTCTCAGAGACTCCTCTAAGCCGGCTACTATCTCAAACATATGGGGATTCTGAAAAGCAGTATTGGGGGACATTCCTGCAAGCAACACGATTGTCTTGGTATCGCCTGTGGCGAAGCTCTGGGCACTGGCATTGGGATAGTAGTTAAGATCCTCCATGACCTTACGTACGTGCTCGGCTGTCTTTTCAGAAATGCTGTAATGGCCGTTGATAACTTTGGAAACTGTGGATACGGATACACCCGCGACCTCGGCGACTTTGCGTATGGTGACTTTCATAGCTTTCACCCCTTATCATAATCGTAATATAGCACATTTTCCCCCTCTATGGAAGTAGAGGGGGAAAAGTTTAAGCTTCGCAGGAGGAAAATACTGCAAAGCCGCCGGCTGTGAGCGTTTTGCCATTCAGGCTATTAGCCCAATAGATTGAGCCTGCAATATCAGGAAGATCGACACTTCCCTTTCCGTGATTGATGCAAACAGTGACGGCCTGGTTGTCCAGTTTGCGGGTGAATACGATTAGGCCACTTCCCTGCTCCGCGGATACCATGCAGAAGGCACCCCGGCGCAGTGCCACAAACTCATGCCGCATAGAAATGGCTTTCTTGAAGAATGCCCGAAGTTCTGTATCTCCACCGTTCCAAGGCATCGGATGCCGGTATTCCTCTTCCAGAACACCTTGAATTCCTAGTTCATCACCGTAGAACACCGTCGGCATACCCACAAAGGTCATCATGAATAGAATCGCCAGTTTGTACTTGTTGGCATCACCGTTGCACAGAGACAGGAACCGGCTCACATCATGGCTGTCCAGAAGATTGAGCTGAGCCGGAACCGTCTGCACCCGGTAGCGCATAAGCATATTGGTGATGCGACCAGCAAAGTCAGCCGCATCGATGGACTGCTCTGCAAAAAACAGGTTGCAATGTTTCCGGAAATCATAGTTCATGGCAGAGTCGAACATATCACCCTGAAGCCAATGGTTTGCACTCTCCCAGACCTCTCCAATCAGCAAGGCATCCGGGTTCACTTCCTTTACAGCCTTCCTGAAGGCTCTCCAGAAGCCGTCATCCACCTCACTGGCAACATCCAGCCGCCAGCCATCAATACCGAATTCCTCCACCCAATACCGGCCCACCTTGCAGAAGTAGTCCCGCACTTCCGGGTTTGCAGTGTCCAGTTTCGGCATCATCCGTTCATAGGCAAAGCAGGCATAGCTCGGATAAATTTCAGGAGTTTCTGGCCGTTCCACCGGGAATTCCAGATGGTAGAACCAGTCACAGTATTGGGACTTTTCCTGATTTCGCACCACATCATCAAATGCGAAGAAGTACCATCCGCAGTGGTTGAATACACCGTCGATGATGATATGGATTCCGTTTGAGTGGAGTGTATCCACCATCTCCCGGAAGGCCTCATCACCGCCGAAAACAGGATCTACATGGAAATAATCCAGCAGATCGTACTTGTGGTACTCACCGGCAGAGAAAATAGGATTGACATAGACACAGTTGATGCCAAGGTCTTTCAAATAATCCACATTCTCCGCAACACCTCGCAGAGTGCCGCCCAGCTTGCCCTTTACTGTCTGACCGTTGTAACACATCTCAGTGGATTGCAGAGAAATAGATTTGTGAGCGGTTGCAAAGCTGTCCGGGAAGATGTTATAAACTACTGCATCATGGACCCAGTCGGGAACCTTAGCGATATCTGCCCGATGGTTGAACGGTAGTTTGAAATACTGGGAACGGTCATCCACCAGATGGTCGGTGAACACATCGCCGTAGCAAAGTTTGGTTTCATTTCCGTCGTCCAGCTCAAAGTAGTAGTAGACCCGGTTATAGGGGCTGTCCACAATTACCTGCCAGTAGTCATGCAGAAGGTCGCTGGCAATCAGTTCCATAGGAACAGGAGTGAAGATAATGGGAGTCACACGACATGCGGTGTCGCCGTAATAGAGGGTCACCTTCTTGAGATCGCCCCTTGCAGAGCGCATACGATACACGATGTGGTTTTCGTCCAAACCATGACAATATTCGGACATGGGAACGTGGAGAATTGCGTCCAGTTTCATCCTTTCACACCTCCCGCAGTCAGGCCGGAAGTCATGTACTTCTGGCACATAAAGAAGATAATCAGCACAGGTATGGATACTGTGATGGAGGCAGCTGCGAACACAGGCCAAGAACCTGTCATTTCTGTTGCCTGCAGGGAATTCAGGCCTGCTGCCAGAGTGTACTTACTCTCGCCGGTCATAAAGGTGGTCGCGTAAATGTACTCATTCCAGACATAAATCAGCACCTGTAAGGCAGTTGTGATGATGCTGGGCTTTGCCAGAGGCAGAACGATCTTTAGAACTACCTGGATATCGCTGGCACCGTCAATCTTGGCAGCTTCCTCGATTTCAGTCGGAATCGTATCAAAATAACCTTTGGTATTCCAAAGGCTGAACACAGCCATAGTTCCGGTATAGACCAGAATCAAGCCTACACGGTGGTTAATCAGCCCCATGGGCCGCAGCAGACGATAGATGGCGAACATGGAAAGGATCGCCGGGAAGGAGTTCAGCAAAACCAGACACTTCAAAATGGTTTTGCGTCCGGGGAATCTTCTGCGGGAGAAACAGTAGGCTGCAGGTACCGCGATCAGCAAGGACAGAGATACCGTAACAACAGCGAGGAACACAGTGTTTTTGAACCAAGTCAGGATATCCTCTCCGAAGATGACTTCCTTGTAATTATCCAGGGTAAAGTCTTTCGGGATAAAGGAAAAGTCCGAGCTTAACAGGCTATTCTGGCCGCTTAAGGAAACGCTGACCGCATAGAGGATGGGAATAAGGGTAACGAAGCAAAGTACAATGAAGAAGAGATTCAGTGCAGTTAAGCCGATACCCTCTCGAATTTGTTTCTTAGTCATCTGTCACCCTCCTCTTTCATCTGATACTTGGCAGAGAACACAAGCAGCAGAATGAAAATGATAATGGAAATGGCAGAAGAATAACCGTAGTTATTGGTAATGAATGCGTTTTCATATGCGTAGGTCAGGATGGTATGGAATCCGGAACCGGTCTTGGCACCTGCCTGCTGTGTCAGCAGGTACACCACATCAAACTGCTTAAAGGTCGTAAATACTGTGATGATGACGGCAGGAGAAATAATGGGCGTAATTGCCGGAATGGTGATATACCGGGTTCTGTCCAACCATGTGGCACCATCCAGAATTGCACTTTCAAAGTAGCTGCGGTCGATGGACTGCATAGCACCGTCCATGATCATGATCATAAAAGGCAGTGCCAGCCAGAGGTTCACCACGGTGCAGCAAATGAAGGCAGACACATCATTGCTGAGCCATCTTACGGTTTCCTGTCCCAGCTTTTCCATCCACTGATTCAGAAGACCAAACTGGGTATTGAACATACCGGTCTTCCACAGCAGGATGGACACATAACCCGGCATCGCCCAGGGAAACATCAGAAGGGTCTTATATAGCTTGCGCAGCTTCAGCTTCTGGATGTTGAGAAGACTAACCAGAACAAATGCAATCACCAGCTGCAAAACCATATTGACCGCTGTCCAAAGGATGGTCGCAAGCAGCGCGGACAGGAAGCCGGAATCAAAGACAAACAGTGCCCGGATGTAGTTCTCAAGACCGATGATGGTAAAGTCGAACCAGTGGTACACATTCATGTTGGTTAGAGATATGTACGCAGTATAGAGGATTGGGAATACTACCATCAGGGCAATGAGGATCAAAGACGGGCTGGACCACGCATATGAAATTAGAGTATCTTTTTTGCGGTTTTTCATAGGCGAAGCCTCCAGTTTTACTTCATGGCATCGATCAGCTGATTTGCCTGCTTCAGTGCAGCATCAAAGCTCTCGTTGATATCCTTACCAGACAGGTTTACGTCAGTCAGCAGATTGCCAACCACAGTCCACATGACATCCATTTCAGGAATATTGGGCATAGGCACGGCAATTTCTGCTGTAGTACGCATGGACTGGACCAACTCATCGTTTGCTACCCGCTCGTCGTCATAGCACAATGCATTCGCAGGGGCGCAGCCGCTTGCAAGTGCCAAGTCGATGCCGATGGTAGGATCGGTCAGAGCAGCAAGGAGTTTCTTGACCGCATTAGTCTTCTGTTCAGCAGCGAAGTTCAGCACATGGATACCCTGGACACCGGAATAGGGTGCCAGAGCCTTGTCGGTGGAATCCACAGTAGGCATAGGTGCGATGCCCAAATCGATCTCAGCCGCTCTTGCGGAAGGGACCATCCAGGGGCCACCGATGGTAGCATCTGCCTTACCCTCAAGGAACAACGTATTTACAGTGTTATACTCTGTTTCGCCGGGCATCAGCGCCACAAACTTGGAATGGTAGTTCAGCGCATCTTTCACAGCCTGTGCATCCGGGAACGGAACACCGGTATCATCAATGATGGAGCCGCCAAAGCCGTGAATCCAGGCTGCGGAGTAATAGGCGGTGCTGTGCTGCTCCACGAAACCATAGCGTCCACGACCGGTGTTGTTCTCCATGTAGGTCAGGAGCTCGTCAGTCGTGGTAGGAACTTCCTCATCCTGCATATAACGGCGGTTGTACATAAAGAGCAGGGTCTCGAAGTACAGCGGAAGTTGGTACAGAGTATCCTTATAGGTGGCAGCATCAAGCGTCATGGGTAGATAATTATCCAAGGCACCCTCTTCCAGAAGGGACTCAATGGGAGCCAGAATGCCCATTTCCGCAAAGACACCGACTTTGTCGTGGGCAAAGATGAACATATCTGGAGCAGCGCTGGGATCATTGCCCACCAGTTTCAGGGAGTCTGTCAGACTGGTTTTCTTTTCGAAGATGATCTCCAGATCCGGAGCAGCGGTGGCAAGATAGCTCTCCAGAGCTGCAATGACAGCATCTTCCTTATCGTGCCAAATGACTATTCTGTTTGCTTCAGCAGGATCAATTGTCTGCTCTCCGCAGGCTGCCAGTGAAAGCAGCAGGCAAGCACACAGAAGAATGGAAAGTAACCGTTTCATAGGGTTTCCTCCTTTGGGATAGGTTGCAAGAAGCAGGTACACGGTTACCGTGTACCCGCTTTCATTACGGATGGTCAGTTATTGTGCTGTTCTATTTTACTTCTTTTTCTTCTTCATGACAAGGGCTGCACCGCCGCCAATGACTACGACTGCTGCCACGACACCGATAATGGCACCGGTATTGCTGCCACCCTCTTCTGCGGGTGTCTCAGCAGGAGCTTCCGTTGCAGGATCTTCGGTCTCGGGAGCAGGTGCTTCGGTCTCAGCAGGAGTTGCCTGGGCGGCAGGCTCCTCGTAGAAAACGGTTGCGTTCTCGGGATCGGTCACAACGACCCAAACATCCTTGCCTGCTTCGACAGACAGGTCAGAGGTCTGAACGCTGCCCTCGTTGGCATTGATGATAACAGAGTTAATCCAGCCGGGAACTTCGATGGTGTACCAATCGCCGTCCTGGGTCAGAGCTTCACCGGGCCATGCGCTGAATGCATTGGTGCCGTCGGGTGCGGACCATGCCCAGCAGCAGGGGCCGGACCAGTCGGCGGGAACCTGTGCGTGAACGGTGATGTTGGGAACAGCCTTGTTGGGATCTTCATAGCTCAGTTCATAGGTCAGATCTTCGTAAACGGTGATCCACAGTTCCTTACCTTCAATGGTAATATCTTCGGTCTGAACAGTACCCTCGTTGCCGTTGATGATCAGGGAGTTGACCCAGGTGGGAGCCTTGCCGGTGAACCAGCCGTCCTCACCCTCGACCAGAGCCTCGCCGGGCCATGCCTCGAAAGCGTTGGTTCCGTCCGGAGCGGACCATGCCCACATGTTCACGGTTTTCCAGGACAGAGGAACGTATGCGTGAACAACGAACTTCTCAACGTAAGCGGGAATCTCACCACGGAGCTGAGCTTCGTAGGAGACTTCTGCGGTCTTGTCTTCTGCGACGGTGATCCAGACTTCCTTACCGGCTTCGACTACGACACCATCGGTCTGGATGGCTGCGTCGGTGCCCTGGTTTGCATTGACGATGACGTTCTGAACAAAATTAGGAACCCAAATGTAGTACCAGCCTTCGGCCAGTTCTTCCAGAGGTTCGCCGGGCCAGGTGGCGAATGCGTTGGTGCCATCGTCGGCCCAAGCCCACAGATTGGGAGCATCCCAGCCTTCGGGTACTTTGACCACAACAGGAACCATTTCGCTGTCTTCTGCGGCAAAGGCCGTCAAAGACAAGCAAGATACCATCAGCATGAGCGCAATGAGAATAGCGATTGTCTTTTTCATAGATTTTCCCTCCTGTATTTTTATCGCTAAACCCAATATAGCACCCAGTTTTCAAATGGTCAATGATAGTTTGCGAAAGTAGTTTCCTTTCGAAAATGATCTTTTTGCACAATATAAAATCTTATTTTTTGTATGTTGTAACTTAATTTCAAAGACCTTTGTTGGGACATTGGTTCCGTGATGACTCATATAAAAATCACCAAAAGGAAACTGGTTTCGCAATTTGTTTCTTAACAAGCACTTGGAATAAAAATAAGCGATACTTAGTCATAAACCAAGTATCGCCTATCTTTTGTTGTTGCACCCTGTTTGGCAGCTACCCTATGTCAGTAGTTTTCATACTGTCTTATTGGAAGCTACCCGAGGCAGCCTCTTTCTTATCCCCTTTTACATTTCCGAGAACCCAAAGCTGTTGACCAGGGCGTCTACCTTTTTCCCCGCCTTGCAGTAGGGGCAGTCCTTGAAGTCGTAGCTCTCATAATCCGGAATATCCGCAATAGAGTAGACAGACCGAACAGGATATCCTGCTACCTCATCCACCGCGCGATAAATGGAGGCGACCCCGGTAACATCGCCACCGTAATATTTGATGGCTTCAATGGAACGGTTGGCCGTGAAGCCTGTGGTGACAGAGGCCATGAGAATCAACACATGCTTGCCCTGAATCATGGGCTTGATGTTGTCCCGGAAGATGATCTGGGAGTTGGCGTTGTATTCCGGCTCCAGAACGTAGATGGTCTGGTGGGCGTTGATGGTGCGCCAGCCGCTTTTGGTCAGTTCGTCGGCTACACAAGTGCCCAGCACTGCTGTGCCGTCCAGACACAGAATGGTATCTACAGGCGTATCGTTGACAAAATGCGACACCAGTTGATAGGCACTGTCCCGGGCCTCGCTGAGACGGGTTTTCTGGTAAGTGATGTCGATATAATAATTGATGTGGGAGTGGTTGGTAACGAAGTGTCCTTTGGCAAAGCGCAGGGGTGCGTTGCCCCGCTGAACGGGCAGTTTCATAAGCTGGATCATGGTCGTTCCTCCGTTTGTTGAGAATAAAAAAGAAAAGCATCGAAAACCCCGGCGAAGCGTTTTAGCCGGGAGGTTTCAAAACGCTTTTTTTTATTATATCGCATGATAAAAGAAATGGCAAGTAGAAAGGATCCTTCTACCTGCCAAAAATTAACCTGTGAACTTGGGCATATTGCGCAAACGCAGCTGCGCTTCCTGCCGAAAAAACTGATTGCCGATGATCGGGCAGATTTTCCCGCTACGAATCATCCAATGGACCTTGCTGAAAGACGCCCACATAACTCCGTCGGTTTCTCCCGGCTGGAGCACGATATCCCTGGGCGAAACGGGGTGCTTCAGGCAATAGTGGTCATAAAAGATATTCCGGTCCAGATCCGTGTCCAGGAACTCGAAGTCCTCCTGGGCGGCCAGGATCCCCGTTTCCTCAAACAGCTCCCGGGCAATGGCCTGGCGGCTGCTCTCCCCCGCCTGGACCGCGCCGCCGGAGTTTTCCCAGGTGCCGGAGAAGGATTTCCCCTTGGCACGCCGGGTCAGAAGAAGATGCCCCTGGCCATCATAAACCCAGACGCAGACCACCATACCGTATTCCCCGGGCCGCCAGGGTGTACCCCGCCGGTGCACCCGGCCGGTCAGGTTCCGGTGTTCGTCATATACGTCATTGAGTTCCATCCGCGTCCCTCCCCGCTGGTTTCTGTCTGTTCAGTGTACCACAATTCAGCGCAAAAGGCAATGGGGATTGAAAGGAACCTCGGAAATCAATTTGGAGAAATGTGCTTATTGGCTTTCGTCAGCTAATTGAAGTTTGGTGGGCAAAGCCCTCCCCTCTCGGGACAATGCCGCGGACTTAAGCCTGCAAACCCTCTCAGGCAAAAATCGAAGATTTTGCCAGTTTTCTGCGGAAAACTCGGTCGCGGCTCTGACAGTCCCCCGGACTGTCATTCACTCCCGCGACTGCGCTTCGCTTACTCCCAAAGGGAGAGCCAAGGGCGTGGTTCCGTAGCTTGTACCGCTGCCAATCTCCCCGCAACCCACTTACCTCTCCCTTTGGGAGAGGTAAGTGGGTCAAAAAAGTCTCCAAAGAAAGCTGTCATTGCGCACCAGCCCACAGGCTGGTGCGGCAATCCCCCGGAATCACGGAAATTCCCTCGCTTTTCATACGAAAATGTTTAAAAATCAGGGGGATTCTCACGCCAGTGGTGCTCCGCGCAGTAAATCTGAATTTGGATAACCGCCAGTGGCAGCCATAATGATCTTGATTCGCTGCGCGGAGCACCACTGGGGCGGAGAGAGTCCTTCAGTACTTAGGTTGCTGCATCAAGCTGATATACACAATTTCTATTAGATAATAGTGTGCAAATCGAAGGGAACCGTCCCTTTTCCGGAACGGTTCCCTTTTCCTTATCCAAACACGTTGTAGATACCCATGGCATCCAGGGCGATCAGCACAAAGCACAGCGCCAGCAGTGTCAAACACACGCCGATGATGATGTCCAGCTGCTTTAAGGTCAGCGGAACCTTATCATACCAGGATTCCTTCTTCGCCTGCCAGGCGGAGGGAGCCTTTTTTGGATCCTCGGAGGGGGCATCAGGCTGGGGTGCCTCCTGCATGGAGTTCTTTTCTTCTCCTGCCATTACTTCTTCTTAACGTACTTGCGGATATCCATGGCGACGGCGGTGATGACCACCAAGCCCTGGACGATGTAGTTGAAGTTGGGGTCAGCGCCGATGAACTGCAGAATGATCTTCAGCAGCTCGAACACCAGCACGCCTACCAGAATGCCGCTCACGGTGCCGATACCACCGGTGGTGGACACGCCGCCGATGGTACAGCCGGCGATGGCTTCCAGTTCGTAGGAGACGCCCATGGAGGCAGAGGCACCGCCGGACTTACCGGTCATCAGGAAACCGGCGAAAGCATACATGATACCAGCGGTCATGTAGATTAGGGTCTTCCGGGCCTGCACATTGACGCCGGAAACCTCAGCGGCGCTTTCGTTGCCGCCGATGGCGTACATGTACTTGCCGTGGGTGGTCTTATTATACAGGAACCAGAAGAAAGCGCCAAAGAGAACGGCAAAGAGAATGAAGCCGCTGAAGCCCTTGAAGCTGCCAATGGCCAGGATTTTCCAGTTAAAGAAGTCCTTGAACTGCTGGCTCTGACCGCCGATGGGCTGGGCATTGGTGTAGATCAGGTTGATGCCGTAAACGATGGTCTGAATGCCCAGAGTGGCAATGAAGGGAGGCACGTTCAGCCGGGAGACGATCAGACCGGTGATGGTGCCAATGATGGCGCCGATGACCAAAACGATCAGCAGGGCAACCCACATATTCATCTCCGGCATCCAGGGGAACAGACGGGAGGCATAGTCCGCACGCTGCACCATGACGCCGGTGAGGGTAGCGGCCAGAGCGGCCTGACGGCCGGCGGACAGGTCGGTGCCTTTGGTGATCAGACATCCGGAAACACCCAGGGCGATGATGAAACGAATGGTGGTGTTGCCCATAAGGACGTTCAGGTTATCCGCGGAAAAGAAGTTATCAATGAAGCAACCGACGATAATGCTGATAAATGCCATCATGATCACAATGGGGTTGCCTTTCACGTAGGCCCAGACCTTCTGGGAGAAGCTCATCTTTGTTTTCATGTTCGTACTTTCCTCCTAATTAAACCGTCTCAAACTGGGTGGCCAGAGCCATGATGTTTTCCTGGGTAGCGTCCTGGCCGTCGATGAAGCCGGTGACACGGCCGTCGCACATGACCATGATCCGGTCGGACATACCGATCAGTTCCGCCATTTCGGAGGAGATCATGATGATGCTCTTTCCCGCCCGGGCAAGCTCTTCAATGATGCAGTAGATTTCGTATTTCGCGCCAACGTCAATACCACGGGTAGGCTCGTCCAGGATCAGAACGTCGGGGGAGTTAGCCAGCCACCGGCCGATCAGAACTTTCTGCTGGTTGCCGCCGGAGAGACTCTGAATCTGGGTCTTGCTGGAGGGCGTCTTGATGTTCATTTTCTGAACATTCTCCTGCACCAGGGCCTCCACCTTCTTGTCGTTGATCACAATGCCGTAATCCAGGTACTGGTTCAGGGAAGCAACGGAGATGTTATCGGCGACGCTGAGGACGCCCATAATGCCGGTAGCTCGGCGATCCTCCGTCAGCATGGCAATGCCATGATCGATGGCATCCTTGGGACGGTGGATGGGAAGTTCTTTGCCCATGTAGCGAATGGTGCCGCTTGTATGGGAGCGGATGCCGAACAGGCCTTCCATCAGTTCAGTTCGCTGGGCGCCTACCAGGCCGCCCACGCCCAGGATTTCACCCTTCTTCAGCTGGAAGGACACATGACGGAAGCTCTTGGGATTGATGGAAGTGAAGTCCTCCACCTCGAAGACCACCTCGCCGGGGACGTTGCTCCGGGGAGGATAGAGGTTGGTCAGCTCCCGGCCCACCATCTTGGAGATGATGAAGTCGGTGGTGAGCCCCTGGCAGTCCCAGGTGCCGATGTACTGACCGTCCCGCATGATGGTGACTTCGTCAGAGATTCGGAGAATCTCGTCCATTTTGTGGGAGATGTAAACAATGGAGACGCCTTCTGCCTTCAGATCTTCCATAATCCGGAACAGAGCCTCTACCTCGTTGGCGGTCAGGGAGGAGGTGGGTTCGTCCAAAATCAGGACCTTACAGTTGGCAGAGACAGCCTTGGCGATTTCCACGGACTGCATCTGAGAAACGCTCAGCTCGCCCAGCATTTGCTTGGGGTCGAAGTTCATGCGAACTTTTTTCAGAAGTTCGGCGGTATCGGCATACATTTTGTCGTGGTCAACCACGGGGATGAAGCCCAGCAGCTTCTTCATGGGATACCGGCCCAGGAAGATATTCTCACCGATGGTACGGGCGGGAATGGGCTGCAGCTCCTGGTGCACCATGGCGATACCCATTTTCAGCGCTTCCAGAGGGTCCTTGATATTGACCTTCTGGCCCTCGTAAATAATTTCGCCTTCGTCCATCTTATAGATGCCGAACATACACTTCATGAGCGTGGATTTACCGGCGCCGTTCTCGCCCATCAGCGCGTGGACCTTGCCTGGACGCAGCTTAAGCTGTGCGTGGTCCAGAGCCTTCACGCCGGGGAACGATTTGCAGACACCGCGCATTTCCAGGCGGTACTCGTTCATAAAGCAGACCTCCTAACTCCTAATATATAAGACCATTTTCTTAGCCTCAGGGGAAGAGAAACGTTCTTTCTCCTTCCCTCAGACCAAGAGAAAGCTTGGACTCCGGGTTCCCTCAACAAAAAACGGGGAGAAGTGGGTGGACTGTTTCCAGCCCACCCACGAAAGTTTCAGCAGGTGAAATTACTCCTTGACAACCTTGACGTAGTCAACCCAGTAGTAGTTTTCGATGGCTTCGCCGTTCAGAGCCTTGATGGTGACATCAACAGCAGTGTGGGACTGGCCGATGTGGTCGTTCAGAACGGTGCCGGTCATGGTGCCATTGTTGACCATTTCCTTGCACTCGTCCAGAGCGTCAACGCCCAGCAGCAGGATGTCCTGACCGACCTTACGGCCAGCGGCTTCGATGGCAGCGGCAGCGCCCAGGGCCATGCCGTCGTTGTTGCAGAAGATAACGTCGATCTGATCGCCGTACTGAGCCAGAGCGGTAGCAGCGATTTCCTGACCCTTAGCCTGGTCCCAGTTACCGATCTGATCGGTCAGGCAGTTGACCTTAACGCCGGCGTCTTCCAGAGCCTTGATGGAGAACTGGGTACGATACTGTGCGTCGGGGTTCTCGGGGTCGCCCTCGATCATGACGTAGTCAACAGTGCCGTTGCCGTTCAGGTCGCCGTGGTTCTCCCAGTCGCGAACGATCTCACCCTGGTAGGTGCCGGACTGACGGGCATCAGCGCCAACGTAGCAAACCTTATCGTTGTTCAGGATGCCCTCGTAGGACTCATCGCCATTGTCGCCCAGAGGCTCACGGTTGATGAGAATCAGGGGGATGCCAGCAGCGACAACCTTGTCGATGATGACTTCAGCGGAAGAGGTCTGAACCAGGTTGCAGATGATAGCGTCCATCTTCTGGGTGATGAAGGTATCGATCTGGTTGGTCTGCTCGCCCATGTCGTTCTTGCCGTCGACCATGGTGATTTCATACTTGACAGTGTCGGTTTCCAGGGTCTTGAAGTAGTTCTCGATTTCCTGACGGTACAGAGTCATGAAGTTGTCGTTGTACTGATAGATTGCTACGCCGATCTTGTAGGTCTTCACAGCGGAGCTGGAGTTGCCGCAGGCAGCCAGGGTCAGAACCATAGCCAGAACCAGCAGCAGGGAAATGATCTTTTTCATTACGAGATCCTCCTAAAAAATATGTATGCTTATCCGGAATTGTTTCCGGGAAAAGCCGGAAAAAATTGTTCCCGTTTCACGGGAACAAGAAAAGGGGCACCCCTTTTCTTATGGCCTTTTGTCAGAATTGCCTAAAAACTATGTTTACTATAACACCGAATTTGTGATTTGTAAAGGAATAGTTTTATTTTCAGCACAATTGACGTTTTTATAAATCCAATTTTGGAGATAATCAACAAGAAACAATATTCCGATACCGGGCGCCGCCGGGAAGGAAAATCAGGGAAGAAAAAAAGCAAGGGAAAAGGAAAAATAAGCTTGACAATTAGAGGGAATTGCATATAATAAGAGCGGCTTCCATAGAGGATTTGTGTAACGGTAGCACACCGGACTCTGACTCCGTTTGCGGGGGTTCGAATCCCTCATCCTCTGCCAAAAATAAGACACCACCCTGTGGGTGGTGTCTTATTTTTGCCATCGGATTCAGGATTCGAAAGGGCGGCCCTTGCGCAGCAAGAGCCGCCTTCGGCAAAAAGCGCTCTGTACGCCATTGCGATGGCAGTGCCGTTTTCAAGATTTTTGGGCTCGAAAATCTTGAAAACCCGTCTCATAGGATTCTCTAATTAAAATCTTTCATTATAAATACAGGTGGATGAAAAGCTGGCTGCGTTCTTAAACCGCCCCCTGCAATGCCTGTTCATGCGTTTACCACTGTTTTCTTTTGGACAGCTTCTCTTCAAATTGATCCTTTCTGGTATCTGTGGGGACAGCAGTGGGATAACAGCCTGAGAAGCAGGCGCTGCAATAGCCGTCGCTGCCGCAAAGTTCCTTCAGGTTTTCTATTGGGAGATAGCCCAGGGAATCCACTCCAATCATCTGCGCGATTTTCTCCACACTGTGATGGGAGGCAATCAAATGCTCCGGAGAGTCGATATCCGTACCATAATAACAGGGGTACAGGAAAGGCGGAGCGGAAATGCGCATATGGATTTCCTTCGCGCCGGCATCCCGTATTAGCTTCACAATTCGGGCGGAGGTGGTTCCCCGGACAATGGAGTCGTCGATCAGTACCACACGCTTGCCACGGATCTCGCTTTCCACAGGGTTCAGCTTGATCTTTACCTGATCCACCCGGCGATCCTGACCTGGTGAAATAAAGGTGCGCCCAATGTATTTATTTTTAATCAGCCCAATTCCGTAAGGAATCCCGGACGCGCGGGAATATCCCTGAGCCGCATCCAAGCCGGAATCCGGAACGCCAATGACAATATCCGCATCCGCCGGATGGGCGCTTGCCAAAATGGCGCCCGCTTTCATTCTGGCATCGTGGACGCTGACTCCTTCGATCACAGAATCAGGACGGGAAAAGTAAATGTGTTCGAAAATACAAAGCCGCTTGGCGACCGTACCGCAGTGCCTCCGGTCACTGAAAACCCCGCTGCTGTCAATCGTAAGGATCTCACCGGGCAGAATATCCCTCTCGAATTTTGCGCCCACCGCGTTGAGGGCGCAGGTTTCCGACGCGACGATATAGGTGCCGTCTTCCATCTGCCCATAGCACAGAGGACGAAAGCCATGGGGGTCCCGCACAGCGATCAGCTTTGCCGCGGACATCAGAACCAGGGAATAGGCGCCGTCCAGCCGATCCATTGCCCTGCTGACAGCTTCCTGAATGGAAGGCGCCGTAATCCGCTCCCGGGTAATGACATAGGCAATGGTTTCGGTGTCGGAGGTGGAATGGAAGATAGCCCCGGACAGCTCCAGCTCCCGGCGCAGCATGAGCGCGTTGCTCAGGTTCCCGTTGTGGGCGACAGCCAGCTTGCCCTTCAGGTGATTGACCTGGATGGGCTGGCAGTTGCTTAAGCTGTTCCCGCCTGTGGTGCCGTAGCGTACATGACCCACCGCGATTTCGCCATAGGGGAATTTCTTCATTTCCTGTTCGGTGAATACTTCGCTGACCAGCCCCAGGCCCTTATGGGAGGCAAATACACCATCGTCATTGACTACAATTCCGCAGCTCTCCTGCCCTCGGTGCTGAAGGGCATAGAGTCCATAATAGGCAAGAGCGGCAACGTCTTGCGCATAACTGCTGTACACACCGAAAACGCCACATTCTTCATGGATACTCATGTAAGGGCCTCCAGACCGGCATTTACTGTGAAAGCTGCGCATTCACAGTAAACAATTTATTTAAGTGCCTGCACCTCGCCCCTAACGGGGCAACCGGTGCAGATGCACACAAAAAATTTTCATGCTGCTCGTGCTTTCGTTCATTGTGGTGCCAATACCTGGCATGAAAATTTTTTGCGCCCATAAGCAGCACCCGCGCCTTACAGGTGTGCTTCCAATCGGTGCATGATCTCGGCATAGGCTTCCTCTACACCGCCAAGATCCCGACGGAACCGGTCCTTATCCAGTTTTTCGCCGGTTTCACTGTCCCATAGGCGGCTGGTATCGGGGCTGATCTCGTCAGCTAACACAATGGTACCGTCAGCCAGCCGGCCAAACTCCAGCTTAAAATCTACCAATGTGACACCGCAGGACTTCCAGAACGCCTTCAGCAGCTCGTTGACCCGAAAGGCATAGACCTTGATGATCTCGATTTCTTCTTCGGAAGCAAGCTTCAGCGCCAGCGCATGGCTGGTATTCAGCAGAGGATCTCCCAGAGCGTCATTCTTATAGGAAAATTCAATGGTGGGCTGGTCGAACACCACGCCCTCCTCCACTCCGTAATGCTTAGCAAAGGAGCCTGCGGCGATATTGCGGACAATGACCTCCAGGGGAACGATGGATACCTTCTTCACCAGCGTCTCACGGTCATTTAGCTCCTGCACATAATGCGTGGGAACCCCGCTGCATTCCAGCATCGCCATCAGCCGGTTGCTCATCTGATTGTTGATGACACCTTTTCCGGAAATGGTTCCCTTCTTTAGGCCATTGAATGCGGTGGCATCGTCCTTATACTGCACGATCAGCAGTTCCGGACACTCCGTCGCGAAAACCTTTTTCGCCTTGCCCTCGTAAAGCTGTTCTTTCTTTTGCATTTTGAAAACCTCCTATTTTTATCCGTATGCCTTAGTATGGAAATCCTCTTACAGAAGGGGTGCTGATATTTCAGCCCCCCAATTCTGGAACAGCCCAAACGTTAATGCACACCAAACAGCAGTTCGCCGTAGGTGGGGAAGGGCCAATACTTTTCCGCGGTAACGGTTTCCGCTTCATCCGCCGCCGCGCGGAGCGCCGCCATTCTTCCAAGGACGGTATCCCGGATGGTCGCAGACTCCTGGAACACATCCGTGGAATGCTTCAGACCCAGCACTGCCTCTTCCAGAGCATCCGTCCTTGCCGCAATCTGATCGGCCAGCGTGGACAGCTTGACAATCAGGCCGGTCTCATAGCCGCAGGCGATGTCGGAGATCACGCTCCGTTTTGCCGCAACGGTTTTCGCCAGTTCGCCGGTATAGCCTTGAACGGCGGGGAGAATCTGCTTCCGGGCCATATCGATCATGGTATTCGCCTCGATGAGAACGGTCTTGCAGTAATTCTCCAGCTGAATATCACAGCGGGATTTCAGTTCCGCCAGGGAGAAGACCCTGTGAGCGGTCAGCATCTGCACATTCTTTTCATCCAGACAGTGGGGAATGCAGTCAGGGGTTGTGGGATAGTTGGAAAGGCCCCGTCGGGCGGCTTCCTCCAGCCAGGCTTCGTCGTAGCCGTTTCCGTTGAAGATGATCCGCTTGTGGTCCTTAATGGTCTTTTGGATCATCTCATGGAGCTTCTGGGGGAAGTCCTCCGCTCCTTCCAGCCGGTCGGCGTAGATCTTCAGGGACTCGGCAACGGCAGCGTTGAGCATGATGTTGGCGCAGGCAATGGAATTGGAGGAGCCAACCATACGGAATTCAAACTTATTGCCGGTGAAGGCGAAGGGGGAGGTGCGGTTGCGGTCAGTGGTATCTCTGGGGAAGCGGGGCAGAACATCCACACCCAGCTTCATGGTTTTCTTCTTGGCCGCCTCGTAGGGGGTGTCGTTTTCAATGGCATCCAGAATCCCCTGCAGTTCCTCACCCAGGAAGATGGAAACCACGGCCGGAGGCGCTTCGTTGGCGCCCAGCCGATGGTCGTTGCCGGCGGTGGCGACAGCAATGCGCAGCAGATCCTGGTAATCGTCCACGGCCTTGATCACCGCGCACAGGAACAGCAGGAACTGGGCGTTTTCATAAGGAGTCTCGCCGGGAGACAGCAGATTCACCCCGGTATCTGTGGCAATGGACCAGTTGTTATGCTTGCCGGAGCCGTTGACACCGGCGAAGGGCTTTTCGTGGAGGAGGCACACCAGACCATGCCGGGAGGCAATCTTCTGCATAATCTCCATGGTCAGCTGGTTGTGATCGGTGGCGACGTTGGTAGTCGTATAAATGGGAGCCAGTTCGTGCTGGGCCGGCGCTACCTCGTTATGCTCCGTCTTGGCAAGAATCCCCAGCTTCCACAGTTCCTCGTTCAGTTCCGCCATGTAGGCCGCCACCCGGGGCTTAATCACGCCAAAGTAGTGATCATCCATTTCCTGTCCCTTGGGAGGCTTGGCGCCAAAGAGGGTTCTGCCGGTGTAGATCAGATCCTCCCGCTTTTCGTACAGCTCCTTGGGAATCAGGAAGTATTCCTGCTCGGGACCAACGGAGGTGCGGACGCACTTTACGTTTTCATTGCCGAACAGCTTCAGGATCCGCATAGCCTGACGGTTCAGGGCTTCCATGGAGCGCAGCAGGGGCGTCTTCTTATCCAGCGCCTCGCCGCCGTAGGAGCAGAAGGCCGTGGGGATGCACAGAGTTTTGCCTTTGATAAAGGCATAAGAGGTAGGATCCCACGCGGTATAGCCCCGGGCTTCAAAGGTCGCCCGCAGGCCGCCGGAGGGGAAGGAGCTGGCATCCGGCTCGCCCTTGATCAGCTCCTTGCCGGAGAAATCCATGATCACACCGCCGTCCGGTGCGGGGGTGATGAAGCTGTCATGCTTCTCGGCGGTAATCCCGGTCAGCGGCTGGAACCAATGGGTAAAATGGGTTGCGCCGCCTGCTACCGCCCAATCCTTCATGGCTGCCGCCACGGCGTTGGCCACGCTTAAATCCAGTTTCGCACCCTCATCAATGGTTTTGCGCAGGGACTGGTAAACGTCGGCGCTCAAATTCGCCTTCATAACCCGGTCGTCAAACACCAGACAGCCAAAATAATCAGAAACCGTACCCATAACAAACGCTCCTTTTTGTTAAAATGAAAAAGGCGTCTTTGAACTTACAGCTCAAAGACGCCTTTGCCTTATGGGAGCATCATACACCAGAGATCCCCATTTGTCAACACCCTGCACAAAAAAAGTTTTTGGTTGTTGTACACATTGACAAATGATTGCCTGTAGCATATAATACCATTATGAGCAACGGCGTTCATGGACAGAAATCGGGGATTTCTGCCAATGGACGCCGCTTTTTTGTATTCTTGCTGGAGAGGACTGAGAAAAAATGAAGCTTGAAGGTCAGGTGCGCATTCCTTCCGGATGCGCCATCGCCGCCGTCATTTCCAGAGACGGAAAACGAATGTCCGGTAAAATGATCTGCCAGGCCATGAAGCCGATGCATGAGCGCTCAAACGGACTGGGCGGCGGTTTCGCGGCATATGGAATTTATCCGGAGTATAAAGACTTCTATGCCCTGCATTTGTTTTTTAACGAGCGGACTACTCGTAAAAATTGTGAAGTCTTTCTGAAGGAACGGTTTGAAATCGTCAAATCCGAGATCATTCCCACCAGGAAGATTCCGGCGATTACCGACGAGCCCATCCTCTGGCGCTATTTTGTGGCGCCTCTGCGCTCCGCGCTGATGGCCATGCAGGTGGATGAACGGGAATTTGTGACAAGAACGGTCATGAAGATCAACACCGAAATGCCCGGCGCCTATGTGTTCTCCAGCGGTAAGAATATGGGCGCCTTTAAGGCTGTGGGATTTCCGGAAGACGTAGGGGTGTTCTACAGGCTGGAAGAGTATGCGGGCTATTCCTGGACAGCCCATGGCCGATATCCCACCAACACGCCCGGCTGGTGGGGCGGCGCCCATCCGTTTACCCTGCTGGATTATTCCATCGTTCACAATGGCGAGATTTCCTCCTTTGACGCCAACCGCCGCTTTATCGAAATGTTCGGCTATAAGTGTAATTTACAGACGGATACCGAGGTTATTACCTACATCATGGACTATCTGCTGCGCCTTCAGGGACTGACACTGGAAGAGGCGGCATCGGTCATTGCCGCCCCATTCTGGAGTACCATCCAGAAAAAGGACGAGGCCCAGCGGCGGCAGCTTTCCTATCTGCGAACCGTGTTCTCCAGCCTGCTGATTACGGGCCCGTTCTCCATTGTCTTTGGCTTTGAAGGCGGCCTGATGGCCCTGAATGATCGCCTGAAGCTGCGGTCCATGGTTGTGGGGGAAAAGGACGATAAGGTATTCATTGCCAGTGAAGAAGCCGCGATTCGTGCCATGGAACCCCACGCGGAAAACATCTGGGCCCCCGCCGGCGGAGAGCCTGTCATTGTGAATGTGAAGGATGGTGCGTTTTAATGGGCATCGAGTTTCTTTATCCGGAATTTGAAGTGGTGCGAAACGAAAGCCGCTGCACCCTCTGCCGTGTCTGTGAGCGGCAATGCGCCAACGAGGTACACCACTTTGACGGGGAGCACAAGCTTATGCGCAGTGATGAGACGAAATGTGTCAACTGCCAGCGCTGCGTTTCCATGTGTCCCACCAGGGCGCTGAAAATCGTAAAAAGCGACTGTACTTTGCGGGAAAACGCAAACTGGCGGGGCGATACCATCCGGGAAATCTACAAGCAGGCAAATTCCGGCGGGGTGCTGCTATCCTCCATGGGCAGCCCAAAAGAATTCCCTGTTTACTGGGACAGAATCCTGATCAATGCCTCCCAGGTAACAAACCCTTCCATTGATCCCCTTCGGGAGCCCATGGAAACCAGGGTATTCCTTGGAAAAAAACCAGAAGCCGTCTCCCGGGACGAGAATGGACGGCTAAAATGTGTGCTTCCACCTCAGCTGGAACTCAGTATGCCGGTGATGTTCTCCGCAATGAGTTACGGCTCTATCAGCTATAACGCCCATGCCAGTCTTGCCAGGGCGGCCACCCAGCTGGGTATTTACTATAACACCGGTGAGGGCGG
>DLAP01000074.1:605-1935 GCA_002493965.1 Clostridiales bacterium UBA7044 | reverse complement strand
GGCAGATTTGGCGTCCATAAGGACTATCTGGAGGCTGGGGCCGCTGTGGAAATCAAGATGGGTCAGGGGGCAAAGCCGGGGATCGGCGGACATCTGCCCGGGGCAAAGATCGTAGGAGATGTGTCCCGTACCCGCATGGTTCCGGAAGGTTCCGATGCCATCTCTCCCGCGCCCCACCACGATATTTACTCCATTGAGGATCTTCGTCAGCTTGTGTTCTCCCTGAAGGAGGCAACCGCGTATCAAAAGCCAGTCATCGTCAAGGTTGCCGCCGTTCACAACATTGCCGCCATTGCCAGCGGCATTGCCCGAAGCGGAGCGGATATCATTGCCATTGACGGCTTCCGGGGCGGCACCGGGGCGGCGCCTACCCGGATTCGGGACAATGTGGGGATCCCCATTGAGCTGGCCCTGGCTGCGGTTGACCAGCGGCTCCGGGACGAGGGCATCCGAAATACCATATCTCTGGTGGTTGGGGGCAGCATCCGCAGTGCGTCGGATGTGGTCAAGGCAATTGCTTTGGGGGCGGATGCCTGCTACATCGCAACGGCTGCGCTGCTGGCTATGGGCTGCCACCTGTGCCGCACCTGCCAAAGCGGCAAGTGCAACTGGGGAATCGCCACCCAGCGTCCCGATTTGGTGAAGCGGCTGGACCCGGAGATCGCAAGTGCGCGGCTTGTAAATCTGATGAACGCCTGGCGGCACGAGATCAAGGAACTGATGGGCGGCATGGGCATCAACTCCATTGAAGCCCTTCGGGGAAACCGCCTGATGCTGCGGGGTATCGGCATGACGGAAAAGGAACTGGAGATTCTGGGCATTTCCCATGCCGGAGAATGAAACGAGTTCACAAAAAAAGCGGGAGGTGTAGTGTCACTATGATGGTAATTAATGCATACGGTATGGAATCCCGGGAATTGAATCAGATGATCCGGGCCGCAGGCGATGGCTGCATCCTGACCAACTGCTGCGGCCAGCGCTTTCTTGCAGCCGGAATGTCCGATAAAATCATCACCATGGAAGGGATCCCTGGAAACGCTTTGGGTGCGTACTTAAACGGCGCTGAAATCACAGTCCATTCCAACGCCCAGGATGCGGTGGGAGATACCATGAATGCCGGACGAATCGTGATTCACGGCAGCATTGGGGACGCGGCAGGCTATGCTATGCGGGGCGGTGAGATCTTTGTGAAAGGCAATGCCGGTTATCGTGCCGGAATTCACATGAAGCAGTACAAGGATAAAGTTCCGGTCATCGTCATTGGCGGCTGCGCGGGCAGCTTCCTTGGAGAATATCAGGCAGGCGGCGTCATTCTCGTCCTGGGACTGAA
>DLAP01000074.1:0-297 GCA_002493965.1 Clostridiales bacterium UBA7044 | reverse complement strand
CAGAAGCGCCACAGAAGCAGACATGGCGCTCATCACAAAATATGCACAGGAATATTGCAGGCTGTTTGATGCGGATGTCCGGGAGGTTCTTGACGCAACCTTTACCATAGTCAGTCCTGACAGCAGCAATCCATACAAGCAGATGTACGTGGCAAATTAGCGCAGAACGCAGATTGTTCGGCGGAAAGTACACATTGTGGGAAGTCATTGAGAATGGGGAACCAATCCCATGTCGATCCCAGAACTTCTCTGCCGTATTGTTTGCCAAAAAACCGTGTCATTCTGAGCCAGTGCGCA
>DLAP01000024.1:11805-35016 GCA_002493965.1 Clostridiales bacterium UBA7044 | reverse complement strand
ACACGGTTTTTCGACAGCCTGAGGGTCAAAGGGAAGTACTCCCTTTGACCCTGGTTTTTTCATGGTACCTATCGAACGATTTTGTAATAAACCTTCGCCGTAATGCTGTAAATCAGCACATAGATGAGTGTAAATACCCCCAGCGTAACCCCGGTGCAGGCCAGAAACAATGCCTGATTGGGCTGAAACAGAATCCGCAGCAGCTGGGTTAGCATTGGCATGGCAAAGGCCATATGCACGGCGGCCACACCCAGGGGCAGGAAAAACACCAGCAGAATCTGACCGCGGATAGCCTTTTTTACCTCATCCCCGCTCATGCCCACCTTCTGCATGATCTGAAACCGCGCCCGATCCTCGTACCCTTCGGAAATCTGCTTATAGTAGATAATCAGAGCCGTGGCGAACAGGAACACAATGGACAGGATGATCCCCAGAAACAACAGGCTTCCGTTCATACCATAAAAACCTTCCAGAGCTTCCCATTTGCTGGCTACCCGCATTCCCAGATGCCCGTCAAAGCCGGGCTGCGCAAAGCAGTATTCCCGAATCTTGTCTTCCAGACCGGATGTAAACACCGGATAGACTTTGGAAGCGGCTTCTTCGTCATCAAAGTCAAACAGCAGTTCCCAGGTGATTTCGGAAGCAATATCCTCCCCGGCCTTCTTCTGCTGTTCGTGAATGTGCTCCAGGGTTTCTTCATCCCTGACCACAAATCCGTAGCAATCCGAAAAATTTTCCCCCATGGGAATAGGAAAGCTTTCCAGCACAACCGCCGGTTCAAAGTCCAGGACACCGCTGGTGAGCTTCGCCGGCATTTTTCCGATGTTCTTCGGGTGGTCATAAACGGCGATCTGGTTTTCCGACAAAAAAAGCAGATTCCCGCTAAGTTTATAATACTCTTCCGCCGTAATAAACCAGCATTCCACCGCTAACCCATGCTCATTTCGCAGCCGGGGACGGAGGGTGTCTCCCTCCCGGAGGAAGGCACAGGCAAGATATCGCTGCTCTTTGGAGAAGGAAATGGAAAGGCCCTGCTCCCGGGCGGCTTCACGGCTTAACGTCAGCAGATCCTCCCCGGGAATATTCACCCTCTTCTCCTCTTCGGTATAGTACCTTGCGTACACGGACGCCTGATGGGGATATTGCCGCCGGACGGCATCGTCAATGCCTGCGTACATACTGACCGTGGTAGACACGGTGACAATCACCATGGTGGCAAGAATGGCAATGGAGGCCAGTCCCACGGCGTTCTGCTTCATGCGATACAGCAGGCCAGATACGGCGATCATATGGTTTTTCTGATAATAAAACTTCCGATTCCCCTTCAGCAGCTTCAAAAGCGCTATGCTTCCGGTTAAAAACAGGCAGTATGTGCCGATAATCACCAGAAACACCGCCGGGAAAAACAGCTCCAGTGCCGCCATAGGATCCTGGATATTCAGAGAAATGCAGTACCCACCTGTGAGCGTAACCATGCCAATCAGAAGAAACAACCATTTCACCTTTGGCTCCCGCTCCCCGGTGTGGGCGCTTTGCAGCAGCTCCACCGGATTCATCCGGGCAATCTGAATCCGGTTACGCAGATACCCTATCAGATACATTCCCAGAAAGGTCAGGCCGGAGGAAACCAGGGTTCCCAAAGAAACATGGTAAAATCCCAGAACGCTGTCCACCGCCAGCACCCGGCAGATCAGCAGCGCGCACAGCTTATACAGGAGCATCCCCCCAGCCAGTCCTCCCAGAAGAACAAAACCGGCGCAAATGGCCGTCTCCCAGAAGAGAATTCTCCCAATGTGCCCCTTTTCCAGGCCCAGCACATTATAAAGCCCAAACTCCCGGTTCCGCTGCTTCATGAGGAAGCTGTTGGTGTAGAGAATCAGGATCAGGGACAGGGGGGTGATTACCGCCACCCCCAGGACCATAAACATTCCGATATAGCTTCCGCCCCGAACCTCCCTTAACCGCTCGTCCATGGACAGAGTCAGGATAATGTAGAATACCCCCAGCAGACCCATGCCGGAGAGGACACCCGGCACATAGAGCCGGGCATTCTTCCGGACATTATTCCAGGCCAGCCAAACATACAATTTCATCTTCACCGCTTTTCACCACCTGTCGCCAGCACGGTCAGCGTATCGGAAATCTTCTGGTAAAGCTGCTCATTGGTGCCCTCTCCCCGGTAAAGCTGGTGGAAAACCTCCCCGTCCTTGATAAACAGCACCCGGCCCGCGTGGCTGGCCGCTTTTGCGGAGTGTGTCACCATGAGAATGGTCTGGCCTCCCCCGTTCACCCGCCGGAAGGTTTCCAGCAGTTCATCCGTGGACTTGGAATCCAATGCCCCGGTAGGCTCGTCCGCCAGAAGAATCTGAGGATCGGTGATTAAGGCTCTCGCCACTGCCACCCGCTGCTTCTGGCCGCCGGAAATCTCATAAGGGAACTTATTTAACAGTTCCTCGATCCCCAACTCCCAGGACAGGGTCTTCAGCTTTTTCACCATTTCCCCCGGCTCGGCGCCGCTCAGCACCAGGGGCAGGAAAATATTGTCCCGCACAGAAAAGGTGTCCAGCAGGTTAAACTCCTGAAACACGAACCCCAGGTTCTCCCGCCGGAAGGCCGCCAGTTCCTTTTCCCGGATGGCGTCCAGAGGCTTGCCGCCCAGCAGCACGGTTCCGCTGGTAGGGCGGTCCAGCGCCGCCAGAATATTCAGCAGCGTTGTTTTGCCGGAACCGGATTCTCCCATGATTGCCACATATTCGCCCTGCTCCACGGAGAAATTTACGTTGGACAGGGCCTGCACCGGATGGGAGCCGAACCGGGTGGTATAGACTTTTTTCAGACTTTTTACTTCCAGAATTGCCATAACATCTGCCTCCTTTCTGGAATACACCCATTTTAGCGCAAGCGCCGAAACGTCACCATCGATTTAGGTGACATTTCGGCCCGTGTATGTGACATTTTTGTAAGATGGCGACAGCTTTATTCCACTTCCAGCTTTCTGGAGGACAGATCCAGAGAAAACTCCGTACCCTCTCCCGGCCGGGAACGGACGGAAATCCGGATGCCCAGCTTGTCCGCGGTCTGCTTACACAGGTGCAGCCCCAGCCCGGTGGCCTTTTTGTCTGACCGGCCGTTGTAGCCGGTGAAACCCTTTTCAAAAATTCTGGGAAGATCCTCGGCTGCGATGCCAATGCCTGTGTCCCGGACGGTCAGCACCTTTTCCGGAGAAACGGACAGGGTAACGCCGCCCTGATAGGTGTATTTCACCGCGTTGCTGAGAAGCTGTTCCAAAAGAAAGCAGAGCCATTTTTCGTCGGTCAATACCGTCTGTTCTGTCTTTTCATAGTGGAGCCACAGCTTCTTGTAAATGAATTGTGGAGCAAATTTGCGGATGCTCTGCCGAATCAGGTCGTCCAGAGGATATTCCCGGAAAACAAAGTCACTGGTTTCACTGCCCAGGCGGATATAACCCAGCACCATGTCCACATATTGTTCCATCCGAAACAGCTCCGCCGACAGTGCCCGGTGCTCCTCCGTGTCCTCCTGTAACATCATCCGCATCACGGCAATGGGGGTCTTGATCTGGTGGGCCCAGGTGGTGTAATAGTCCAGGCTCTCCTGCTGCCGGATCTCCCAGTTGGTAGTCAATTCCTGGCAGCGGCGGTTCAAAATGGCTGCCATCTCCTGATAGTCCTTTTCCGCCAAGGTTTCCGGCTCTGGCAAAGCCTCCCCGATGGTGTACAGTCGATTTCGGCGCTCCCGGGTGTTTCTGACATAGCGGATTCCCTGAATTACCAGGATAACCAAGCCCAAGGCGGTACACAGTCCCGCCCCGTAAAGCCAGGCCTCCCACTGCTCCCCATACAGAAAAAAGACCAGAGCAGAAATTCCCAGACACAGGCAGAAAAACAGCAGGGATACCCATTTCTCCCTGAGAAAGGATATAATTAGCTTTTTCATTCGATGAGATACCCGCTTCCCACTTTTGTTGTGATAAAGCCCGGAAGCCCCGCACCCTCCAATTTCCGGCGCAGCCGGGTTACGTTTACCGTCAGGGTGTTCTCCTCCACATAGCAGTCGTCCTGCCACAGCTTCATCATCAGGATCTCCCGGCTGACGATTTTCCCTTTGTTCTCCATCAGGGTCTGTAAAATCCGAAATTCGTTTTTGGTCAGGTCGATTTTCTCTTCTCCAAAGCACAGGGTGCTGTCATTCAGATTCAGAATGGCGCCCCCATGCTCCAATACCGGCACGGTGGAGGTCATGTTGTAGGCCCGCCGTAAAATGGCCTGAAGCTTGGCGTTCATCACGTTGGGATCCACAGGCTTGGGAATAAAATCATCCCCACCCATGCTCATAGCCATGACAATGTTCATATTGTCCGAGGCCGAGGACAGAAATACCACCGGCACATTGGAAATTTTCCGAATCTCGCTGCACCAATGGTAGCCATTGAAAAAGGGCAGCATAATGTCCAGCAGAACCAGGTGGGGCTGAAATTCAGTAAAAGCGGTCATGACATTTTGGAAGTCCGAGATGAGGCGCACCTCATTGCCCCAGGGCTCGATCTGCTTTTTTAGAAGCTGGGCCAGGGTGAAATTATCCTCCGCAATTAAAATTCGATACATTGGTCTCCCCCTTTCGTCCTCCGGGCTATCCATTATTTTTTCATGATACCGGAAACCTCCCCAATCGTCAAGAAAAAAATCAATACCGGATGCCCCTCAGAGCATCCGGTATTGCTGCTTGATTTTGTTACTTAATATTGGAGGTAGACCGCAATGTTACATCATGGGCGCCGCCCTCCACGATGGACACGGAGGAAACCAGAGTCAGCTTGGCGTTCTTCTGCAGATCGGGGATGTTGGTCACACCCACATTGCACATGGTGGACCGGACCTTATAGAGGGATGCTTCCACATTGTCATGGAGGGGTCCGGCGTAGGTAACGTAGGAGTCCACGCCCTCTTCAAAGCTCAGCTTGGTAGCGCCGCCCAGGTCGTAGCGCTGCCAGTTCCGGGCACGGTTGGAGCCTTCGCCCCAGTACTCCTTCATGTAAGCGCCATTTACCATAACCTTATTGGTGGGGCTTTCGTCAAACCGGGCAAAATACCGGCCCAGCATCAGGAAATCCGCGCCCATGGCCAAAGCCAGGGTCATATGATAGTCGTGGACAATGCCGCCATCGGAGCAGACGGGAATATAAATGCCGGTCTCCTTGAAATACTCGTCCCGGGCGGCGGTCACTTCAATCAAAGCGGTGGCCTGACCACGGCCGATACCCTTGGTCTCTCTGGTGATGCAGATGGAGCCGCCGCCGATACCTACCTTTACAAAGTCCGCGCCGGCCTTGGCCAGGAACAGGAAGCCGTCCCGATCTACCACGTTGCCCGCGCCGATCTTCACGGTATCGCCGTAATGTTCCCGCACCCAGCGAATGGTCTTCTCCTGCCAGCAGGTATACCCTTCCGAGGAATCGATGACCAGCACGTCCGCGCCGGCCTCCAGCAGAGCGGGGATCCGGGTGGCGTAGTCCCGGGTATTGATGCCCGCACCTACCAGGTAGCGCTTCTTATCGTCCAGCAGCTCCAGGGGATTTTCCTTGTGAGAGGCGTAGTCCTTCCGGAAGACGAAGTACATCAGATGATTCTCATCGTCCACAATGGGCAGGGCGTTGAGCTTATGGTCCCAGATGATGTCGTTGGCTTCCTTCAACGTGGTTTCCTTAGACGCGGTGATGAGCTTTTCCCGGGGGGTCATAAAGTCCGCCACCTTGTCCGTAGGCTCCATCCGGGAAACCCGGTAATCCCGGCTGGTAACAAGACCCAGGAGCTTGCCATTGGCGCTGCCGTCATCGGTGATGGCCACGGTGGAGAACCCGTTTTTGGCTTTCAGCGCCAACACATCCGCCAGGGTGGCGTCAGGGGTCAGATTGGAGGCGGAGGTAACAAAGCCTGCCTTATAGCCTTTCACTCTGGCAACCATGGCCGCCTGATTCTCAATGGTCTGGGAACCGAAAATAAAGCTGATGCCGCCTTCCTTTGCCAGGGCGATGGCCAGAGTATCATTGGAAACGGACTGCATGACCGCAGAGGTCAGAGGCACATTCAAAGAAATGGCAGGCTCCTCAAAGCCCTTACGGTACTTGACAAGGGGGGTTCTCAAGCTGACACGGTCGGGGATGCAGTCTTCTGAGGTATAGCCGGGAATCAGAAGATACTCGCTGAAAGTGTGGCTGGGTTCCGGGTAATAGTACGCCATTTGGTTTTCCTCCTGTTTCTTCTATGTTTTATATTTTTTTCAGATGCTGAAATTGTCTACAATGTTTTTCTGTCCCCTGCGTCCAAAACTTCCTGGATTTCCTTGCCGCTGCTGCTTAAGTTTTTGAAATTGCCCAGGATTTCGCTGACCGGATCCACAATAGCGAAGGTATGGGGATATTTTTTAACAATGTTTGCAACTGCCGCCACCTGGGTCTTATTCACCACGCAGATCAAGACGCTCACTTCCTTACCGGAGTACATTCCCTTGCCGGGAATCAGGGTCGCAGAATGGTGGAGCTTATCGATCAGTTCATGAGAAACCTCGTCGGGATAATCGGTGATGATCTGGAAAGAGATAGCCTCTCTTCCGGACTTCATCAGCCGGTCACCTACCGTGGTGGACATGAAGCAGTAGAGGATGCACAGAATCACTGGCTCCATCTGATAGCCATAGACAAAGAAGCTGGCGATGGCGATACAGCAGTTGAGAGTAAAGCTCAGACCAAAGAAGGTCTTGTCGGGACGGCGCTTATGAATAATGGCGGAGACAAAATCCATGCCGCCGGTATAGGAGCTGGCCTTGATCAGGATGGAATAGGCATATCCCTGGATGATTCCCGCCACCAGAGGCCCTAAGATTTTACTGGTGCCGTTTTCTGTGGCATACGCAAAAGCGGAAAGGTTCACATTGTCTAATATCAGCAGGCCCAGGGAAAAGGTCACGACATACACCATGCTCCGCAGGGCCATAGGCTTACTGACCTCGATATAGCACCAAACGGCCAGAGGAATGTTGATCAGCAGGCTGAGATAGCCTACACTGATCCCCGTAACATACTGGATCATGGTGCAGATGCCGTTAACACCGGAGGGAGCAAACTGATTTGGGAAAACGAAAAGCTCATAGTTTACGGCAGCAAGCATTGCCATAAACGCAATAACCCCGTAGGTCCATATTTTTTTTGCCAGGATTTTTTTGCTACTGTCCATAGTATTTCTCCCTCTCTTCCATTTTTGGAAAAGCAACCTGTCTTAACTGTAGATTCTAGCATAGGATTTTCCGGGGGTCAAGGCCAAATGTGACGAATTTTGGGGAGAAAAAAAGTAAGTTTGTATCCGTCTTTCCCAACTGTCCGCGGCAGGAAAATCTTTGTCCGCTGCCAGTGGGAATTTCTATTTGTTTTTTTGATTTTTCCTCCGGTAAATATTTTATTTTAACCAAAAAGTCCTTGTGTTTTCTGTTAAAATGTGATAAAATTTAGGGTGAGATGGTTTGCCCAAAATCACGGATTATCCTCCCCTTTTGGGCTTCGTATAGGGAAAGCGCGGATTCTGTCAGACAGTGCGCTTTCTCAGATATAGAAAGGAAAGGAGCCGCCTTATGTATTCATCCGCCTATGTATGGGCAAAGGTATTAAGCTATGTTGAGGATCGTCTGGACGCCGTTACCGTATCTGCCTGGTTCGACGACGCGGAGGTCATCGAACTGAACGAAACCAATCTGATTCTCTACTCTCCTTCAGACTTCCGTCGGGAGATCATTCGCAAACGCTGCACCGGCTACATTCAGGATGCCCTGAAGGAGGTTTTTAACTCCGACGCAAAGCTCTTGGTCTTCGGAGACGAGGAGCTGAACGCCCGGAAGGCAAAGGGCCGTCCCACGTCCTCCATGGATTTTAATCCCCAGTTCACCTTTGACAATTTTGTGGTAGGCCCCTCCAACCAGTTTGCCCATTCCGCCGCCACCTGCGTATCGAAAAATCCCGGGGAGATTTATAATCCCCTGTTTCTCTACGGCCCTCCCGGCGTGGGCAAAACCCATCTGCTCTATGCCATCGCCAATGGCATTCGGAAGGACAATCCCGACGCCAACATTGTCTATATCAAAGGCGACCAGTTCACCAATGAGCTGATTGACGCCATTAAAAACGGTAAGAACATCGAGTTCCGATCCAAATACCGGGAAGCGGACCTGTTTCTGGTGGATGATATTCAGTTCATCGCCGGTAAAGAATCCACCCAGGAGGAATTTTTCCACACCTTTAACAAGCTCTATGAGGAGCACAAGCAGATCGTCCTCACCAGCGACCGAAAGCCCGACGATATGCTGACCCTGGAGGAGCGGCTCCGCAGCCGGTTTCTGTGGGGCATCACCACGGAGATTAACCCCCCAAACTACGAAACCCGAATGGCAATTCTCAAAAACAAGGCAACCCAGTTAGGGCTGGACCTCAGCGACGACGTATGCAACTACATTGCCACCAACATCACCACCAACGTCCGGCAGCTGGAGGGCACAGTCAAGAAGATTCTGGCCTACCGGGACCTGAACAATATGCCCCTGGACCTGCCCCACATTTCCGCCGCCATCAGCGATATGTTCAAAAGCGAGGGCAGCGCCCTTCCCACTCCCGCTCTGATCATCACTCAGGTCAGCAAGTTCTATAACGTGGACGAAAGCGTCCTCCGGGGCACTCAGAAAAACAAGGGCACCGCTGAGGCAAGGCAGTCCGCCATGTATCTGATCCGGAAGTTGACCAATCTGAGCCTGCCCGACATCGGAAAAGAATTTGGCCGGGATCATTCCACCGTTCTCTATGCCATCCGTAAAGTGGAGGTAGCTCTGAAGAACGGAGATCAGACCATGCAGAACAATATCCGGGATATCACCTCCAATATTAACTCCTGCCTCTGAGTTTTCGGAGAAGGCCCATCACAAGCGATCTTTTTGTCGGAATTTTTCCACAAGGGCTGTGGATTGTGGAAAAATTTTCTGTGAATAACTTTCCTCTGAAACTTCGTCCACAAGTCCTGTGGAAAAACCCATTTTTGTCCACAAAGGGCTGTGGACAAAAAATCCTTGCCCCTCTAAAAGAAAACCCACTTTTCCACATAACTTTTCTCTATTACTTTTACGACTGCCTTATTTTATGACAGATATCTATATTGAAATTCGAATATAAGAAAGGAACTTGACCATGCGTTTTACCTGTGAAAAAAATATGCTGGTTACGGGTCTGAATATCGCGGGCCGTACCGTGGCACAGAAAAGCAGCCTGTCGGTTTTGGAAGGAATCCTCTGTAAAGCCGGTTTCGGAATCAGTCTCACCGGCTATAATATGGAAACTGCCATTACCTATGAAATTGACGCGGAGGTCTCTGATCCCGGCCAGTGCATTCTTCCCGCCAAGCTGTTCGGGGATATTATCCGCCGGCTGCCGGAGGGTCCCGTCACCGTGGTGGTGGACGAAAACTTTAAGGTTTCCATTCGTTCCGGTTATGCTTCCTTCACCATTTCCGCCGAGTCCTCCGAAGACTACCCGGAGCTGCCGGATGTAAATGACGGCCGGCCGGTCAAGCTTCCCCAGAACAAAATGAAGGAACTGATCAACGGGACCATCTTCGCCGTGTCGGAAAATCAGGGACGCCCCATTCACACCGGTGTGAAATTTGAAGTCACCGACACTTCCATTACCACCATTGCGGTGGACGGTTTCCGGCTGGCCCGGAGAACCTTCCATCCGGAGAAAGGCACCGGCCGGGATATGAACTTTGTGGTCCCCTCCGGAAGTCTAAAGGAAGTGGAAAAAATCCTGACCGACTGCGATGAGGACGCCTCCTTCACCTTGGGAAGAAAGCACATCCTGTTCCAGGTGGGCAAGGCCACTTTGGTCTGTCGGCTTCTGGAAGGGGAGTTCCTGGATTGGCGGCGGGTAGTTCCTACAAACTGCCCCATTCAGCTTATTGCCCATGTGTCGGATCTCTACTCCTCTGTAGAGCGGGTGGGATTGATCGTCTCCGAGAAATATAAGAGCCCGGTTCGCTGCGTCTTCGGCAATCAGGAGCTGCAAATGAAGACCACCACCACCATTGGTGTGGCAGAGGATCGCTGCTCCTTTGCTGGGGACGGCAAGGAACTGGAAATCGGCTTCAATGTGCGCTACCTTCTGGACGCCCTGAAGGCCGTTCCCAGCGAGGAAGTGACCCTGGAGCTGACCAACGGGTTAAGCCCTATTGTGCTGACCCCCGCGGATGACAAGCAGGACTTCTCCTATATGGTTCTCCCTGTGCGGATCAAGAGCTGAGGGGAGGCTTTTCATATGAAGGTTGCGGTAAAGAAGAAGGAACCAGTCACGCCTCTTTTTATCACCACGGAGTTTATAAAGCTCCAGGACGCCATGAAATACGGCAATGTAGTCTTTTCCGGCGGAGAAGCCAAGCAGCTGATTCAGGACGGGGTGGTCTCGGTAAACGGAGAAGTGTGCACCATGCGGGGCAAAAAACTCCGGGATGGGGACAGCTTCACGTTCCATGGGCAGACCTTCCAAATTTCCCAAAAAGCATGAATTTACAGACCCTTTACCTGCGGTCCTTCCGAAATTACCGGGAGGAGACCGTATCATTTGACCCGGGCGTCAATCTGATTGTGGGAGACAACGCCCAGGGGAAAACCAATCTGCTGGAAGCCATCTACTACCTTGGCTGCGGGAAAAGCTTTCGCTGCCTGTCCGCAAAGGAAATGATCGGCTTTGGAGCGGACTTTGGGGAAATCAGCGGAGAGGTCTATTCCCAGGAGCGGCAGCAGACCCTCAGATTTCTTCTGTTTGCCTCCTCCCGGCCCCGGCAGATGTTCCGAAACGGAGCAAAAAAGAAATCCTTGGAGGAGATTGCCGGTGTGCTGCCATCTGTTCTCTTCTGTCCGGAGGATCTTTTGATTCTGAAAACAGGAGCCGCCTCGCGGCGACGGTTTGGAGATTCTGTATTATGTCAACTCCGTCCCAACTATGACGCGGCGCTTACGGAGTATAACCGGATTTTGGAGCAAAAAAACCGAATTCTCAAGGATCATTTTGAAAATCCCGCCCTTTTGGAGATTCTGCCGGAATACAATCTCCGGCTGTGCCAGGTAGGAGCCCTGCTGATCTCCTATCGTGCCAGATTTTATGAGGGACTTCAAAAGGAAGCGGCCAGGTTTCACCATCAGTTTTCCGGTGGAAACGAGGAATTTTCCCTGGAATATAAAACCGTGTCCACGGTTGCCGATCCCTTTGCCCCGGTCAGCGTGCTGATGGAAAATCTGATTTCCCACCTGGAAGCGCACAAGCGGGCAGAACTGGAAACCGCCCAGTGCCTCACCGGCCCCCATAAGGACGACTTTACCCTGCGGTTAAACGGCATCGATCTGAAGACCTACGGCTCCCAGGGTCAGACCAGAACTGCCGCCATCAGCTTAAAGCTGGCCCAGCGGGAGCTGATGCGCCGGGAATGGGGAGAACGGCCGCTGCTGCTGCTGGACGACGTGCTTTCGGAACTGGACCCCGGACGGCAGGACTTTGTGTTAAACCAAATCGGGGAAGGCCAGGTGTTCATTACCTGCTGCGAGCCGGGGAGGCTCACAAAGCTGGGAAAGACCATTACCATTGACCGCGGAAGCGTAAAAACGGAATAACGTAATTTTTATTCTGAATAGGAGTAGGAATATGTCTGAAGAAACGAAAGTTACAGAGGAATATGGCGGATCCCAAATCCAGGTTTTGGAAGGATTGGAAGCCGTTCGGAAGCGGCCCGGTATGTATATCGGCTCCACTTCCTCGTCCGGTCTGCATCACCTGGTTTATGAGATCGTGGATAACGCCATTGACGAGGCACTGGCCGGTTACTGTAAGCACATCACCGTGACCATCAATCCGGGTAATTCCATCACCGTCACCGATGACGGCCGCGGCATTCCCGTGGACATCCAGCCCCAGACCGGGAGGCCTGCCCTGGAGGTGGTGTATACCGTCCTCCATGCCGGCGGCAAGTTCGGCGGCGGCGGTTACAAGGTCTCCGGCGGTCTCCACGGCGTGGGCGCCTCTGTGGTCAATGCTCTGAGTGAATGGCTGCGGGTCCGGGTCCATAAGAACGGCAGCATCTATGAAATGCGGTTTGCCCGGGGCGCGATTACCCAGGAGATGACCGTTGTTGGGAAGACCAATAAGACCGGCACGGAAGTGACCTTCCAGCCGGACCCCGAGATGTTTGAAAGCCTTGTTTACGACTATGAGATTCTCCATGAGCGGATGCGGGAGGAGGCCTTCCTGAACGCCGGACTTTCCATCACCATCACCGACGACCGGGACGACGAAAAGCAAATTCAGGACACCATGTGCTATGAAGGCGGCATCCGGGAATTTGCGGTATGGTGTAACCGAAATAAGACCCCCCTCCACGAAGAGGTCATCTATATGTCCGGCAGCAAGGGGGATGCCTCCGCGGAAATCGCCGTCCAGTATAACGACGGTTACAACGAATTTTTAATGTCCTTTGCCAACGACGTGCGGACCCCGGAAGGCGGTATGCATGAGACAGGCTTCAAGACGGCCCTGACCCGTGTTCTCAACAACTACGGCATGAAGAACGGCATCATCAAGGGGGACGATAAGGTCTCCGGCGAGGACTGCCGGGAGGGCATCACTGCCATCATCTCCGTAAAGCTGACGGACGCCCAGTTTGAGGGACAGACCAAGGCCAAGCTGGGTAACGCCTATATCCGCACCCTGGTTGACCAGATTGTCAATGACCAGCTTTCCACCTACTTTGAAGAGCATCCCCAGATTGCCAAGGCCATTCTGGATAAGGCCATGATGGCCAATCGGGCCCGGGAAGCCGCCCGGAAGGCCCGGGAATCCATCCGCCGGAAAACCGGCCTGGAGTCCGGCCAGATGCCTGACAAGCTTCAGGACTGCAACGAGCGGGATCCGGAGCTGTGCGAGATCTACATCGTGGAGGGCGACAGCGCCGCCGGCTCTGCCATTCAGGGCAGAGATTCCCGGTTCCAGGCAATTCTCGCCATGTGGGGAAAAATGCTGAACGTGGAAAAGGCCCGGGCGGATAAGATCTACGGCAATGATAAGCTGTACCCCCTGATTGTAGCCCTGGGCGCGGGCATTGGAGAAGAATTTGACTTAAATAAGCTGCGCTACCACAAGGTGGTGATCATGTCCGATGCGGATGTGGACGGCGCCCATATTCGTACCCTGCTATTAACCTTCTTCTTCCGGTATATGCGGCCTCTGATTGAAAACGGCTATGTGTACTCCGCTGTGCCGCCCCTTTACAAGCTGACCCGGGGCCGGACGGTTAAGGTAGCCTATTCCGACGAGCAGCGGGATCAGATCTCCTCACAGCTGCGTGCCGACAACCCCAACGCTAAGGTGGATATTTCCCGGTTCAAGGGCCTTGGTGAGATGGATCCCCATGAGCTGTGGGAGACCACCATGGATCCGGAAAAGCGGACCCTGCGCCGGATCACCCTGGAAGACGCCCAGCGGGCGGATGCCATCTTCAACGTTCTCATGGGCGAGCAGGTGGAGCCGCGGAAGGAATGGATCGAAGTCAACGCCAAGTACGCGGTGAATATTGATATTTAATGCCCCAAAGCCTTCCCCTCTGGGGAAGGTGGCACGGCGTAAGCCATGACGGATGAGGTGAAAAAATTTTTATATAACACACTTGGGGACTATGACAACCTCATCCGCCCCAATGTGTGCACTGGGGCACCTTCCCTAGAGGGGAAGGCTTGATTATACAATGTGGAGGTGTCTTTGATTGGCACATAATCGCAGCTATAAACCGGAGGACATCCGTTTTCCCGACCAGGCCATCACCGAAAGCAACCTGGTGGAGGAAATGGAGAAATCCTATATTGAATATGCCATGTCCGTCATTGTGGGACGGGCTTTGCCCGATGTCCGGGACGGCTTGAAGCCGGTCCATCGTCGGATTCTGTACACCATGTATGAAAGCGGCCTGTCCTCTGACAAGCCCTTTAAGAAGTCCGCTACCTGCGTAGGCGACGTGCTGGGCCGGTACCATCCCCACGGCGACGGGTCCGTCTATGACGCCATGGTCCGTCTTGCCCAGAACTTCTCCATGCGCTATATGCTGGTGGACGGACACGGCAACTTTGGCTCCGTGGATGGAGATCCCCCGGCAGCCTACCGTTACACCGAAGCCAGAATGAGCAAAATCGCCAACGAAATGCTTCGGGATATCGACAAGGACACGGTGGATTGGGACCCCAACTTTGACGAGACCCGAAAGGAACCCCGGGTACTTCCCGCAAGGTTCCCCAACCTGCTTGTCAACGGCTCCAGCGGCATTGCCGTGGGCATGGCCACCAACATCCCGCCTCATAATCTGACGGAGGTCATTAACGCCTGTGTCTGCGTGCTGGATGATCCCGAGGCAACGCTGGCTGACCTGATGGAACATATTTCCGGTCCGGACTTTCCCACCGGCGGTATCATCATGGGTCACAGCGGCATCCGTGCCGCCTATGCCACCGGCCGGGGCAAGGTGGTCGTGCGGGCAAAGACCGAATTTGAGGAATTCGGCAAGGACCGGATGCGAATCATCGTCAGCGAGCTTCCCTATCAGGTCAACAAGCGTCAGCTCATCAAAACAATAGCCGACCAGGTGAAGGACAAGCGCCTGGACGGCATTTCCGACCTCCGGGACGAAACGGACCGGAACGGTATGCGGATGGTCATTGAACTGAAAAAGGACGCCAACCCTCAGGTGGTCCTCAATAACCTGTTCAAGCAGACTGCCCTGCAGTCTAGCTTCGGCATTATCATGCTGGCCCTGGTTGACAACCAGAAGCAGCCAAAGATCCTGTCCCTGCGGCAGATCATTGACGAGTACCTGAAACATCAGGAGGAGATTCTGACCCGCCGCACCCAGTACGACCTGCGCAAGGCCAGAGAGCGTGCCCACCTGTTGGAAGGTCTGCTTATTGCCCAGGATCACATTGACGAGGTTATTCATATCATCCGCTCCGCCTACGACGACGCCAAGCAGAAACTCATGGACCGGTTCTCCTTGGATGACATCCAGTCCCAGGCCATTCTGGATATGCGCCTGAAAGCCCTCCAGGGCCTGGATCGGGAGAAACTTCAGGCAGAGTACGATGATCTCCAGGAGAAAATCCAGTATTACCTGGACCTGCTGGCGGACGAGGGCAAGCTGAAAGCCGTGCTGCGCTCCGAGCTGATTGAGATTCGGGACAAATACGGCGATGAGCGGAAGACCGAAATTCAGGAAATTGAGGACGAGCTGGATATCGAAGACCTGATTGAGGAGGAAACCTGCGCCTTTACCCTTAGTAATCAGGGCTATATCAAGCGGATGCCCGTGGACACCTATCGGACCCAGAGCCGGGGCGGCCGGGGCATCAGCGCCCAGAATCTGAAGGAGGAGGACTACGTCAAGTCTCTGACCATTGCCTCTACCCATGACCATATGCTGTTCTTCACGGACCTGGGCCGGGTCCACCATCGGAAGGGCTATCAGATCCCGGAGGCCGGACGGACAGCCAGAGGCACCGCCATTGTGAACGTCCTGCCCCTGGAGGCCGGGGAAAAGGTTACGGCTATGGTGATCACCCGGGAGTTTGACGACAATGAGTTCCTGATCATGGCAACCCGGAAGGGTACTGTGAAGCGGATCCCCTTCCTGGCGCTGAAAACCAACCGGAAGACCGGCATCCGGGCCATCACATTGGAGGAAGACGACCATCTGGTGAATGTGATCCGCACAAACGGCAACGACAATATCGTTCTCGCCACTGCCCAGGGCATGGCTATCTGCTTTAACGAAAACGACGTCCGTCCTATGGGTCGGGACGCCGCTGGTGTCCGGGGTATTTCCCTCAGTGAGGGTGACTATGTGGTCGGCGCGGAAAAGGCGGAGGAAGGGAAGACCCTGCTCACCGTCACCGTCAACGGCTACGGCAAGCGGACGGAACTGAATGAATACCTGCGCACCGGCCCCGATGGGGAGAAAATCCCCCAGGGCAGAGGCGGTAAGGGCCTGAAGAACTACAACATTACGGAAAAGACCGGCATTGTGGCCGGCTGCCGTGTGGTTAGCGAGACCGACGATGTGATGCTGATTGAAAACGGCGGCGTCATCATCCGGGTTCCCGCGGCCTCCATCAACGTCTATAAGCGGGATGTTCAGGGCGTCATTGTCATGCGGATCGAGGAAGGCAATCAGGTGGTCTCTCTGGAGCGCGTGGAAGCAGAAGTTGAGGAAGATACCCAGTGAAAACCGTTACCCTGTATACTGACGGCGCCTGCTCCGGCAACCCCGGCCCCGGGGGCTGGGGGGCCATCCTCTCCTATAACGGAAACGAAAAGGAACTGTCCGGCGGCGAGAAGAGCACTACCAACAACCGAATGGAGCTTACCGCCGTGATCCGGGGCCTGGAAGCTCTGAAAGAGCCCTGCAATGTGGAACTCTATTCCGATTCCAAATATGTCATTGATGCCCTGGAAAAGGGCTGGGCCTGGGGCTGGAAAAAGCGGGGCTGGGTGAAGTCCGACAAAAAGCCCGCCTTAAATCCGGACCTGTGGGATATCCTGCTCACCCTGACCCAGAAGCACAGCATGACCTATCACTGGGTTAAGGGCCATGCGGACAATCCAAAAAATAACCGGTGCGATGAACTGGCCGTGGCCCAAAGCAAAAAGCAGCAGTGACGGAGGAAGCTTATGTACCTGTCCATCGGCAACGACTTTGTGATTCGGGACAAGAATGTGGTAGGCATTTTTGACCTGGACAACACCTCCACCTCTAAGCGCACCCGGGGATTTCTCTCCCGGGCGGAACAGGAGGGAGAAGTGGTCCCCTGCGACGACCTGCCAAAAGCCTTTGTGCTGACCAGCGAATACGGCTTTTCCCGGGTCCGACTGACGGAGCTTTCTCCGGCTACGCTGGAAAAACGGTTTAAGTAAAGAAGAAAATCCGGCTCTGGTTTTCAGAGCCGGATTTCCTTTTTAGGAGTTTCTCTAGGGAAGCTTTGGTTAACCTGCCTTATTGTCCATCAGGTAATGGACAAACCGGTTAAAATCCCGGGGGTCAGAAAGAGAGATGAAAATGCCTTCTTTGGGAACATCCAGGGCCTGGAACAGTCGGGCAGCCACAGGATCCTTTTTCAGATCACAGGTAGTGCCGTCGCTGAAATTCAGTAAAACCTGACCCTCGCAGGCATCAATGTTCCGCATAAGCGTTTCCTTGTTGGGATTTACAATTTGAATCATTTCACATGGCTCCTTTCCTGAGTTTGTTTTTTGTGCGCCCAAGGAAAAATTGTATTGCGTATCTGTCCTTGGTATGCTATGATTATACCACCGGAAAAGAAAAGCTTATAGAATAATATCCCTATATTTCTATGATAAAACCGTCAGAAAGGAGAAAACCATGGCAATATCCTGCGCAAATTCCGTTGCGGACGGGAACCAAAGGGAGCTGGTGCAGCATGGCAGTATGTTCTTCCCCATCGGCTGCTACGCGGACGATATGTCCACAGATACGGTCCCCTGGCATTGGCATGAGGAATTTGAGTACGCTCTGGACTTTCAAAAGGAAACGGTGTTCCTGGTGGAAAATATGCGGGTTCGGCTCCTTCCGGGGGACGGAATTTTTATCAACTCCGGAGTACTTCACAGCGTAGACCGTTCCGGAAGAGGAAAATTTCATTCTGGTGTGTTCCACTCCCGGCTCATCAGCGGCAACCGGGACAGTATCTTCTGGGAGAAGCTGGTGAAGCCTCTTCTGTCAGATTCCGCCCTGCGCTATGTGGTGCTTCACAGAGAGATTCCCTGGCAGAATCAGGCTCTAAGCTGCTTTCAATCCGCCTGGAATGCCGTGGAGGCGGAACAGGAGGACTACGAGAATTTTGTCCGTTATCAGCTCACCGCCGCCCTGGGACTGCTGAGCCGAAACTGTCCGGTAATCACCCAGTCCTTGTCCTGTCAGGAGCGAATTGACGCGGGACGGATTCGGGCCATGCTGGAGTATATCGACGCAAATTTTGCCTATGAGCTGACGGTGGAGGAAATCGCCGCCAGCGTCAATATCAGCCCCAGCACCTGCCTGCGGTGCTTCCGGCAGCTGATGAACACCACCCCTATGCAGTATGTAAAAATTACGCGTCTGGAAAAAGCGGCTCAAATGCTGAAAACCACCAGGAAAACCGCGAAAGAGACGGCTTTGGACTGCGGTTTTAACGATGTAAGCTACTTTACAAAGGCTTTCCGGGAAAAAATGGGCGTTACCCCAAAGGAATACCGGAAGCAGACGAAAAAATAGTTTACATAAAAATTGGGCAGGAAAGAAAAAAACAATTTTCCACAAAGGTTATCCACATTCTCCACAGGTTTTTCCACAGACAGCTTAGAGAATAGCCTTGAAAAACCTGACATTTTTTGGCTTTCCAGAAAAATCTCCACAGTGAAGGCAATCACTGTGGAGATTTTTTCTATTTACATAACATGGCCATTTTCATAAGTCAGACGGGCGCTGAATACCCGATGCGGATGATCCATCTCTTCCCGGACGGCTTCCACCTGGAGCTGTTTTTCCTCGGGCAGATCCCAACGAAGGTCCAGGGTCTGCCCCTCCCGGGCCTCGCTTAAATAACAGACGGTCATTTCCTTCAGATCATGACCCAGATGGAAGGCACTGGGCAGCAGGTCGTCGATCCAGTCTAGGTACCGGGTATTGTTCATGTGGCCGTTCCGGTCCAGATCGGTAAAGGAGACGGCCCTTTGCCGGACGCTTCCCAGGGACTTGGGAATCAGACTGCCGGGAAGGGCAAGTTCCCCGCCCCGGACGGTGCCGGAGACGATGATCCCGCTCTTTCCCGGGAGAATCATATTCCGGGTGTCCAGATCCATCAGCACCCAAAGGCTGACAGAACGGAAGCATTCGTTTCCGTTTTCATCGTAGGCCACCATGGACCTTGGGTAGGCCACCCGGGTGGTGGGCATGGGCCAGGTTTCCACATGGATGGTCTCTCCGATTCGGGGCAGCCGGGTGATCTGAACCCGGTGCCGGGAGACGGCCCAGAATAGCCGCTGCTTTTCTAAGGTATCGCTGTCCACGGCAAGCTCCGTGCAGTGCATACCGGCCACCTCCTGGGCAAACAGCAGGATGGCGGAGGGCTTCAGCCTGCCGTACCGGTCCACATAAATGTCGGTCAGTTCAAAATCCTTTTGAAAGATGGGTTCCATGGGTATATTACCTCGATTAAATAAGAATACAATTTCCAGTTTATTACCGAGAGAATTTGCTTCAATTTACAGCGGTGTGAGAAACGCATTGGGGTGAAGCGCCCTGCGCTTCAGGTTTTATCTTCGGTCAGGGTCAGCACAACGGAATACTGCTGACCGTTCCGGTAGATCACAGCGGTCAGGGTGTCCCCTACCTCCATGCCGTTCAGTACGGCTTTCATCTCGTTCATGGTGGTGATCTTCGTATCATTCAGGCTGAGGAGAATATCCCCTTCCAGGATTCCCTTCTCGCAGGAATCGCTGCCCTTCTCCACATGGGTGATATACAGGCCAGAGGGAAGGCGGTAGTAGTGCTGATAGAAGATGGAAAGGGATTCACCTGTGAGTCCCAGGGTGGGCCGCCCGGAGACATAGCCCTGGGTGATCAGCTGGTCTACAATCTCCTTGACGGTGGTGCTGGGGATGGCAAAGCCGATGCCCTCAATGCCGGAGGAGCTGGTGAAGGTACCGATCTTCATGGTGTTGATGCCGATGACCTGTCCGTAGCAGTTGATGAGAGGTCCGCCGGAATTGCCGGAATTTAAGGCGGCGTTGGTCTGAATGAGGGTCATGGTGTGGCCGTTTACGTCCACATCCCGGTTGATGGCGGAGACAATGCCGTCTGTATAGGTGCCCCGGAATTTGGCTCCCAGAGGATCCCCAATGGCCACCACCGTGTCCCCTACCCGAAGGGCGGAGGAATCCCCAAACTGGGCGGGGGTCAGATCCTCCGTGTCAATCCGCAGCACAGCCAGATCCGAAATCTCATCCGCTCCCAGAATGCTCGCGGGGAAGACCCGGTTGTCGGTGAGCTGAACGGTAATGCCGGTGGAATTTTCCACCACATGGGCGTTGGTTATGAGATATCCGTCTCCACTGAGGACCACACCGGTACCGGAGCTAGTGCCGGTGGCCGTGGTGCTGGTGATGGACACCACGGAGGGGATGCTCCGGGAATAGATCTCCTGGAGGGACAGGCCGTCCTGTTCCGGCACATTTTCCGGGCTGATGGGAGACTGCTGAAGTTCCAACCCGGCAGAGGCTTCCGCCGGAGGAAGAGCCTGGGCAACGGTGACGGGCACCGTCTCCGCCTCGGTCTGGCAGGCGGTGAAGGAAATGGCGTAATCCCGCTTTTCCTGGGACCGAAGCTTCTGGAAGAGCTTTACATTGAGAAGCCCCAGCAGTGTGATGATACCGCACAGAAAAATAATCAGAATCAGCAGCGCGGCGTACATCCCGCCCTTGTCCTTTGGGGGCTGGGTAGGGCCGGTACCGTAGACGCTGTCGTCCCAAGCACTATGGGAATGGTTTTTGCGTTCGTCCATAGAGGTTTCCTCCCACAAATCAGGTTCTTTTTTTCTTAATGAAATACAACACGGAGGCCAATATCAAAAGGAGGATGCCTGTAAAGACGGCATTGACCAGAATGCTTGTATACCAGGGCGCGGACTGAACGACATACAGTTGAGGATGCTTTAAAAAGTGCACCCAACGAAACAGGCTGCTGCCCAGAAAAACGCCGAAGATAGAACCCATGAGAATATACAAAAGAGTGGAAAGCTTTTTCATAAGCGATATCCTTCCTTAATTGACAAGGGGCATGGTAAAGGTGAAGGTCGTTTTGCCGTCCTTGCTGCTGACGGAAATATCCTCCCCATGGCTGCAAACAATGGTCTTGACGATATAAAGGCCCAGACCCCAGCCGTCCCGGTTTTGGGAGCGGGATTTGTCCAGCTTGTGGAACCGGTCAAAGACCAGGGGCAGTTCCTCGGGAGGAATGGTCTCTCCGTCGTTGCTGACGGAAACGTAGGCTTTATTGCCTCTCTCCCGGATCTTCATCCCGATGGTGCCCCCCTGGGGACAGAACTTCACGGCATTATCCAGGAGGTTATAAATCACCTGAGTGATGTAGTCCTGGTTTGCCATGGTGTACACCGGATGCTCCGGCATATTCACGTCCACGTTGATCCCCTTGTCGGTGATCTTCTTTTCAAAGGTGATGAGCACCTGTCCCAGGACCTCCTCCAGATCGAAGTGAAGCTTCTTCTCTTCGGGGATCCCCTGCTCCTTTTGCAGCTGGGAAATATCCAGCATACTGCGAACCAATCGGCTCAGGCGCTTGGTCTCGTCGGAAACGATATGCAGGTAATGCTCCTGCTTTTCCAGCGGGATGGTGCCGTCTAAGATTCCGTCCACATAGCCGGAAATGGTGGTCATGGGGGTTTTCAGCTCATGGGAGACGTTGGCTACAAATTCTTGCCGCTGGTATTCACTTTTTTGCAGGGAGGAGGCCATGTTGTTAAAGGCCAGAGCCAGCTCCTCCACTTCCTCGGAATAGTGGTCCTCCACCTTGACCCGGGCTTCCAGATCCCCGTGACCGAAGGCGGTGGCGGTTTTTGCCATTTCCCGCAGGGGACGGCTCTCCCGCCGGGCAAAGGCAGTGACCGCCAGAACCGATACCACCACCACAAACAGGGCGGCGGTGAGGAAAATGTTGGAGATCTTATTCTGTACCCGTGTGGTGGTGGCAGTGGGCGTCGAGACAATCACAATACCCACTGCATCGTCGTTCACGGTGATGGGCACCGATACCACATAGCGCTGCTCCTCATACAGCCCCTGAAGGATGCCGGTGACGCTGTCGCTGCCGTTTTCGATCACCTTGTCCATATAGCTTTTGTTGAGCTGGAGCCCTTGATGATTACAGGCATTGCGGCCGTGGGAGCAGAGAATCACATACCCGTCCCGGTTGCAGACCACCGCGTCGGCGTGGGTGACTTGGGAAATGACGTCCAGATTCAGCATAAAATCCCGGCCGGTGAGGGTTCCCTCGGCGCTGTAGGAGGCGGCAAGGTCCGCAATCACCTGGGCATCCTCTTTTAACTCCGAGGCGGAGCGACCTTCCAGATAATCCGTAACCTGGAGCTGAAAGGACGCGCCCAGGATGGTCAGCGCCAGCAGCAGGATCGTGGCCGCCGTAAAAAAGTTGCGGCTGAATGAGGTTTTCATGCCTTACAGGACCTCAAACTTGTAGCCCACGCCCCAGACGGTTTTCAGGCTCCAGCTTTCGCTGACCCCTTCCAGCTTTTCCCGGAGACGCTTCACATGGACGTCCACCGTCCGGGAGTCGCCAAAATAGTCAAAACCCCACACCTCGTCTAAAAGCTGGTTGCGGGTGTAGACCCGGTTGGGAGAGGAGGCAAGATAATAAAGCAGTTCCATTTCCTTGGGGGGTGTGTCCACCTTCTTGCCGTTTACCGTCAGCTCAAAGGCGTCCATGTCGATTACCAGCTTGTCAAATACCAGACGGCGGGCCTTCTTCTCGGCGGCCACGCCGCTGCTGCGGCGGAGCACCGCCTCAATCCGGGCCAAAACCTCCTTCATTTCGAAGGGCTTGGTGATGTAGTCGTCAGCGCCGGTTTTCAGGCCCGTGACCTTATCATCGGTCTCCCCCTTGGCGGTGAGCATGATAACGGGGGTCTGGGATTCCGCCCGGATGGCCTTGCAGACGGACCAGCCGTCCATCACCGGCATCATCACATCCAGCAGCACCAGATCCGGCTTGATAGCCCGGAACTTACTGAGGCCCTGACCGCCGTCTCCGGCGACGGTGACGGCATAGCCTTCTTTTTCCAGATACATTTGCAGCAGCTCCGCAATGTTGCGGTCGTCCTCTACGATCAGAACAGACACAGCCATGATACGATCCTCCATTTTCTATTTTCTTTTCCATTTAACCCTATTATAGCGCAAAATGCTGAATTGGCATGAACAATTTGTAAAGAGTTGCCCCCCAATTTGTGAACGAAGGAAGACAAGAAGCATCACCCGGCCATAGGCCGGGTGATGGG
>DLAP01000024.1:2095-11481 GCA_002493965.1 Clostridiales bacterium UBA7044 | reverse complement strand
GGAAAAAGCAAAGAAGACAAGAAGTATCGCCCGGCCATAGGCCGGGCGATGGGAAAAAACGAGGATATTTACACAAAGAACTGGAATACACAGAAGGCAGCGTAAATACACAATAGCGTAATACCCTGCCACCGCTCCAGCTTTTTTTTCGTCAAAGCGGGGACTGTCAGCAGAAGCATGACTATGAGCATCAGAGGAATGTCCAGCACCAGGGAGGCATTGTGTCCCAGGAGAACCTTTCCCACAGGCACTTCAAAGGGAGCCAGGGTTACAGCCAAGCCGGAAACCAGCACCAGATTGAATACGTTGGCCCCAATGACATTGCCAATACCCAGGGAGGCATGGCCTTTGCGCAGGGAGGTGATGGTGGTGACAAGCTCCGGCAGACTGGTGCCGAGAGCCACGAAGGTCAATGCGATGACGGTCTCCGGAACGCCCAGGAACTTGGCGATGTTGGTGCCGTGCTCTACCAGCAGGTTGGCACCCCAGGCAATGAGGGCCGCGCCGAGAACCAGAAAAGCCAGGTCCTGCAGAAAGGTTGTGTCCTTGTCGCCGGCTTCCTCTTCATGTTCCACGGCGTCCGGGTTTTTCAGGCCCTGACGGACGTTAATCACCAGGTAGGAAATGAAGATCATCAGCATCACAATACCCAGCCAGCGGGGAAACGTTCCCAGCAGATAGGCAGCCACGCAGTACAGGGCGGCGGAGCCGAAGAAGAAAATAACAGGCATTTTCATGGTTTTCACGTTTACCGGGCCGGGATTGCAGGCAACGGAAATGGCAGCGATGAGCGCGGTGTTGCAGATGATGGAGCCAATGGCGTTGCCGTAGGCCATAGCCCCCTGCCCCTGCAGGGCGCCGGTGGCGGAAACCATGACCTCCGGCAAGGTGGTGCCGATGGAGACTACCGTAGCGCCCACGATGATGTCAGGCAGATGAAACCGGCGGGCAATGCCGGTAGCCCCGTCAACGAACCAGTCGCCGCCCTTGATGAGCAGCAAAAGGCCGAAAGCGAACAGCAGGACAGAAATCAGCATTTTTTCAACTCTCCTTTTTGTTTCCAAAGGACGTTTCCGGAAGAAAACGGATGGAAACTATGTTGCTCCTATTATAAAGGGTATGTCCTCTGATGTAAAGGAAAATCGTGGTAAAGAAATTGTAAAATTTCTATAAAATCAGAGGCCTGGCTTTGGATATATGGATTGAGTTTTTAGTTATTTTGCTGCAGCAGGTACCTTTGCTACCCAGGTAAGACCCCTGGGGTAGAAGAAGCGAAGCTTCTCTTTGGCAACGGAAAGCTCTGCTGTCTGGGCGGTGAGCAGCTCCCCATCTAAGTTGATGGGAGAGGGCATGTCGCAGTGAACGGTGAGTTTGTCTGTCTGAAAATACCGGATGATGTCCGGTATTTCCCGATAGCGGCCATTTTTATACTTTCCAATGAGCCCGGGGACCTGAAGCCGACTGACCTTCTTCACCAGCAGTACATCCAGAATCCCATCGGCGGGGTCGGCCTCGGGAATGGGATTGAAGCCGCCTCCGTAGAACCGGCCGTTGCAGACGCAGACAAAGGTCTGCTCTGCATCAATGGTTTCTCCGTTAATCTCTACCACATAGTGTTCAGAGATGCCCCGGACCACATTGACCAGAGTGGACAGAAGGTAAGCCCGGAAGCCCTGAATCAGGGGGATCCGCTTATAGTTGGCTACGTCGGTACCGATCCGGGCGTCAAGACCCACAGAGCAGATATTTAAGGAAAGCGCATCGTTGCAGCGGATCATGTCGAAGGTAACTTCCTCCGCGTCCAGCAGCCGCTCCAGGTCATAGAATGCCTCAGGCTCACTGAACAGCTTCACGAAGTCGTTGCCGCTGCCTCCGGCGTAAGCCGTGACGGAGGCGTTCGGAAACCCCGCCGCCCCGGAGGCCACTTCGTTTAAGGTGCCGTCTCCGCCGCAGGCGTAGAGCCGCACTTCCTCCCCGGACTCCGCGGCTTCCCGGGCAAGCTGGCAGCAATTCCCGGGCGCATTGGACACCGCAATGCGGTAGTCTAAACCCCGCTTTTTGCAGGCCTTTTCAATTTCGGCGGTGTAAACGGGGGTACGGTCACGGCTGCCTGCCGCAGGGTTGATGATAAACAGGTGCTTCATATGTCTTTCACTCCCGGTATCCGGATTTTTTCTGTGGAAAAACGCTGGGTAAGCGGGTATTGGAGAAAACAGGGGAATCAATTGAAAGAAATCCGCGTCAAATCGAAATCCAATATCTCTGTTCTACATTGCCATCTGAATTGACAAACTCATTTTCAAGGACGCCGCCGTTTTTTATAATGGTTCTGGCAGAAGCAATATTCTCCTTATTGCAGGTCATCAGTACCCTGTCAATTCCCAGCTTCTTACATTCCATCAGAGCCAGACGAACGATTTCTGTCCCATAGCCCTTCCCTCTTTCGGTAGGCCGGATTCCGTCTCCGATATGACCGCCTTCTCTCAGCAGAGAGTCATTTAGATAATGACGGATATTTACTGCTCCCAGAAGTCTGTCTCTGCTATCGTCCAGCAGAAAGAACACCGAATCGGGAACCCGGTCTTCTGTCGCTTCTTTTATTTCCAGATGGTCCAGATAATAACAGAAATCGTGACAATCATTTTTGAAGATTGCCCAGGGTGAGTGGTCTGTGTGATGGATTTCCTGATCCAGTTTCCACTCGTCAATCATTTCACACAGCTGTTTTTCATATTCCTTTGTGAGTTTTATCAAGGTGAAAGCCATAAGTTCCTCCCAAAGCCTATTTTTTCCCGTTTCCCCTGGCTCCAGTGTACATAAAGTAATTGCACTGAATCATGCCGTTGTAGAGCTTCCGCTTCTTGTCGCAGCGCTTCCCAAAGTAATGCTCAAACTCCGGCTCAGAGGTGATGATGTATTTCTTCCAGCCGTCGGCGTACTTTAGATGCCGTCCCAGGGCGGCATAGAGCTGCTGGGCGCTTTTCTGCTCCAGCATCCGCTGGCCGTAGGGCGGGTTGCAGATGAGAATGCCGGAATCGGCGGGCAGGCTCATTTTGGTGGCATCCCCATCCTGGAACTTCGCCACATTCTCTACTCCGGCCTTCCGGGCGTTGGCCATGGCCAGAGACACGCACTTGGGGTCGTTGTCGCTGCCCAGAATCCGGTAGTTCCCCTGGAACTCCTTGTCCTTGGCCTCGGCCCGCACTTCTCCCCAGAGGTCGGCCGGGAGCCAGGCAAAGGCTTCCCCACTGAACCGGCGGTACATACCAGGAGCCTTATTTCGTGCGATCAGGGCCGCCTCAATGGGAATGGTGCCGGAGCCGCAGAAGGGGTCCCACACAAAGTCCCGGCCCCGATACTTTGTCAGCATCACCATGGCGGCAGCCAATGTTTCCCGGAGGGGGGCGTCGTTAGCGTTGGCCCGGTAGCCCCGCTTGTGAAGTCCCGGCCCGGAGGTGTCCAGGTACAGCTGAACCCGGTCGTTCATGATGGAAAATTGCAGCTGATACTTGGCCCCCGTTTCCGGCAGCCAGGTGACGCCGTATTTTTCACCCAGCCGCTTGGAGGCAGCCTTTTTGATGATGGCCTGACAGTCGGGAACACTCATGAGGGTGCTGTTTAAGCAGTGGCCCTTCACGGGGAAAGCCCCGTCTTTGGGAATATAGTCCTCCAGATTGCAATGGCAGACCCCCTGGAAAAGCTCCTCAAAGGTCTTTGCCGGAAAGTCCGCCAGGACGATCAGCACCCGTTCCCCGGTGCGCAGGCACACATTTGCCTTTGCCAGAGCCCGACCGTCCCCGGAAAACAGCACCCGGCCGTTTTCCACCCGGACGTTTTCCATATTCAGACGTCTCAGTTCGTCCCCCACAATGCCCTCCAAACCGAACAGGCAGGGAACGGAAAATTCAAAGTTTGTCATAGACCCTCCATAAATGAATCAAAACAAAGATCCAAAGCCCTCCCCTTTGGGGAGGTGCACTGCGCAGCAGATTAAAAACAGTATGATTACCGGTGGCAATCATACCACAGTGTAAGGGTGCCCTCGAAGAGGGCGGGTGAGGTGTTGCAGATTTTAGAGTCATCTCTGAATCCCACCTCTAAGTCCGGCTCTATAGTACGACGCGCCTCATCTGCCTCAGTGTGCGCACTGGGGCACCTTCCCCTTTGGGGAAGGCTTTGTCGCAGTGAAGCACACTTCCCTCACGGAATCAGCTTTTTCGGCTTCATGTACCGCTCTTCCTCGGAAAAAATGCAGCCGCAGTATTTCTGCATATAGAACCCATGCTCCCTGGCAAAGGCCTGTCCTTCTTTAAAATAGGGACGGAAATCCCGGTACAGGAACGGTACGCCGTACTCCGTGGCTGCCCGTTCCGCCACTTCCCGCATCAGTTCATGTTTTTGATAGGGACTGATAAACAGAGAGGAGGTGAAGCTGTCAAAGCCCCCCTCTGCCGCCTGCCGGGCGGTTTCGTAGAGGCGCATTTCGTAGCACTTGACGCAGCGACCGCCAATGTCATCGGCCACCGCCCGGACGAAGGGCCGCAGGGCGTAGTCGTTTTTCATAATCAGGGGCAGGTCAATTTCTTTCGCGTAATCTTCCAGACAGTTCCGGCGTGCCCGATATTCGGTGACGGGGTGGATGTTGGGGTTATACCAAAAGCCGGTGACTTCCATGCCGTCGGTCCGCAGAATATCGATGGGCCGATTGGCGCAGGGCGCACAGCAGATATGCAGCAGGGTTTTCATGGGACGCCTCCTGATGGTCGCAATTATGTACTCCCCGGCTTTGCCGGGGAGTAAGCTATCTGTATCTTAACATGAATATAGGGAAAAAGCAAGATTTATTCCGAAATCTCCCCCAAAACCCCGTCCCGGAAGACTTCTTTCACCAAAACGGACCTAATTTCGTTGTGAAGCCCCTCCCCGCTGACATAGACCTTCACATAGTTGGGGGCGTGGCCGGTGAAGTACCCACCGTCCCGTTCCTCAAAGAGAACCTCTAATGCAGTGCCCACCAGGTTTTCCCGGTAAGCCCGGCTCATTTCTTCCGCCACCACAATGGCCTCCCGGCTCCGCTGCTCCTTCACGGCGTTCCCCAGCTGCCCGGGCATCTTGTCGGCGGGGGTACCGGGACGGCGGGAGTAGGGGAAAATGTGCATATCCGCAAAGCCGCATTTCCGGATAAAGGAAAGACTTTGGGCAAATTCTTCCTCCGTCTCCCCGGGGAAGGCCACGATCATGTCCGTGGTAACAGCGCAGCCTGGAAAATAACGGTTCAATAGCTGGACGCTTTCCAGATATCGGGCAGTATCGTACTTTCGTTTCATGCGCTCCAGCACTGTGTCACAGCCGCTTTGCATACTCAGGTGGAATTGTGGACAGAGATTGGACAGCTTCCGCAGCCTTTCACAGAAGTCTTCCGTCACAATTCTCGGCTCCAAAGAGCCGAGCCGGATCCGAAGGGAAGGAACCGCCTGACAGATGGCTTCGATGAGATCCGTCACCGGCGGTTTTCCGGGCAGATCCGCACCCCAGCCGGCGATCTCAATGCCCGTGATCACGATCTCCCGGTAGCCTCGCGCTGCAAGCTCCCGGGCCTGTTCCACGGCAAGAGGGATGGGGGCGGAACGGATGGGGCCACGGGTATAGGGAATGATGCAGTAGGTGCAGAAGTTCACACAGCCGTCCTGGACCTTCAGCATGGCCCGGGTGCGCTCTTCCAATCCCCCGGGGGGAAGAATCTCAAAGTCCCGGCGGCGCAGGGCGTTATCCAGACTTTCCATATGGGCTTTGGTTTCGGCGGCAGTGAGGAGCATTTCCACAAACGCCTCCCGGTCCCCGCTGCCCCCGATTACATCCACCCCCAGTGCCCGGACAGCGTCGGCATCGTGCTGGGAGTAGCAGCCGCAGACAGCCAGAACCGCCTGGGGATGTTCCCGGCGGCAGCGGCGGATTACCGCCCGATTCTTCTTATCCGCCACGGCGGTGACGGAGCAGGTGTTTATCACATATCCGTCGCATTCATCCTGAAAGGAGCCAATGGTGTGGCCCTTCCGGAGAAGCAATCGCTCCATGGCCTGGGTTTCATACTGATTCGTCTTACAGCCAAGGGTATAGAAAGAGAATATCATTTGTTAAAACCACCAAATTATTATATAAGAAATTGTGATAATCGTCCAAATGCACAGTTGCAATTTCTTTATAACCTGCTATAATAAAAATATATCCATAGGGAAGCGGGAAATCGGAACCGACGACCGATCATCCCCCCAATTATACACAAAGAAGATGGATTTGTACAGTTGCAGGGGGAACTTTTATGTGGAAATTTACAGTTAGACTAAAATCCGTAAAAGATGTCCAGGATTTTGTGGGTCTTTCGACGACCATGGGCTTTCCCATTGAAGTGGAGGATGACCGCCATAGAGTGAATGGTGACAGCTTCATGGAAATGTTCTGCCTGGATTGCGCCAGCCCCCTAACCGTGTCCGCTGAGTGCAGCGAGGAACAGTTTGCGGCTTTCCGGAAAGCCGCGGAACGGTTTTCTGTTTAAAAATGGCTCTAGTAGCACCGTCCTGGGAATACCCGGGGCGGGTTTTTTTATGGGGGGCACAAGGGAACCCCGTCAGGACGTCCCAAGGCGGATCTTTTCCTCCGGACGTGCAGATTGTCGAAGTACCAAATACAAGGCTCCATTTTCCGCAAGCGGAAAATTACGGCTGTATTTGGGCTTCTCCTCTCCAAATAAAGGGTAATGCCCTTTATGGGGGCCCCAAGAATGGGAAATACACAAAGGATTCCTCCATTTTGAAAACTTTCGTCCGAAGAAAAATCTCTCGCCCCCGGACATCCTGCCGGGATTCCCATGCGCCCCTTTATTAATCGACCGCAGGTCTCCTTCATTGACTTTTTGAAGGGGCCTGTGTATAATAACGGCAATACACTGAAAAACCGTGAACAATAAGGAGATTTTTCCATGCAATTCCTTTTCTATACTCTGTTTGCCGTTCTGGCGGTGGTGCTGGATCAGGTGACAAAATATCTGACTGTGGCGTTTATCCCTTTGGGGGAAGATGTACCCTTCCTGCCAGGGGTGCTTCAGCTGACCTATGTTCAGAATGACGGGGCGGCCTTTTCCTCTTTCCAGGGCCGTCAGGGAATGTTTCTCCTGATTTTTGTGATTTTTACCGGCATTATCCTGTATGAGTATTTCAAAAAGCCCATGGCCTTTACAAAGTTCGAGCGGTGGTGCATTGCCGCAATTTACGCCGGAGGCTTAGGCAACATGATCGATCGGCTCCGGCAGGGCTATGTGGTGGACATGATCGAAACGGTGTTCATGGAGTTTCCCGTATTCAATGTGGCGGACTGCTTCATCACCTGCGGCTGTGCGCTGCTGATGGTGCACCTGTTCTTTTTCAATAAGAAATTCTGGAAGGACGAGAAAAAGCATGGTACTGAAGGCTGACCTGCCTGGGGAACGGCTGGACGCTTTTCTTGCCCGCACCGGCGAAAATTTAAGCCGGAGCGCCGCCCAGAAGCTGATTGAAGAGGGGCAGGTCCTGTTAAACGGGAAGCCGGGGAAGAAAAACGACCGCTTAAATGAAGGGGACCGGGTGGAATACACCATTCCGGAACCAAAGCGCGTGGACATTACGCCCACCCAAATGCCCCTGGAAATTGTCTATGAGGACGAGGATGTTTTGGTCATCAATAAGCCCAAGGGGCTGGTTGTCCATCCGGCAGCGGGACACAGCGACGATACCCTGGTCAACGGCCTGCTCTATGCCATGGGGGACAGTCTCAGTGGGATCAATGGAGAACTGCGGCCAGGAATCGTTCACCGGATCGATAAGGACACCTCGGGACTGCTGGCCGTAGCGAAAAACGACTATGCCCACACCATGCTGGCCTCCCAGTTAAAAGACCATACCATGGCCCGGACCTACGAGGCCATCGTCTGCGGAAACCTGAAAGAGGACAGCGGCACCATAGACGCGCCCATTGGCCGTCACCCCAGCGACCGGAAGAAAATGTGCGTTACTCAGCGCAATTCCCGAGACGCCGTGACCCATTGGGAGGTCATCCGACGGTACCGGGGCTATACCCACATCCGGTGTAAGCTGGAGACAGGCCGCACCCACCAGATCCGCGTCCACATGGCATACATCGGCCATCCCATTTTAGGGGACACGGTTTATGGCCACAAAAGAAAAGAGCTGGGTCAGGACAGTCAGTGCCTTCATGCGGGGGCCTTATGCTTCCGGCACCCAAGGGACGGAAGACCGGTAATGGTGTTTGCGGAGCTGCCCCCCTATTTCCGGGAGGTTCTGGAGAAACTCGACAAGATGAGTGGAAGCTAAAAGGAGATTGCGATGGCACTGTATTCTGACGTTTTGCTGACGGTGGATTACGACCGGACATTGACGGCCCCGGATTCCACCATTCCGGAAAGGAATATAGAAGCGATCCGGTACTTTATGGAAAACGGCGGCACCTTTACGGTGAACACCGGCCGCAGCGTGCCCATGGCGGCGGGATTCCGGGATATTGTCCCCGTGAACGCTCCGCTGCTGCTGTATAACGGCTCCGCCGCCTATGACCCGATGAAACAGAAATTTGAATTTGTCCATGAGATCCACATGGACCTGTGGGAGACCATCCGCAAATGCGAAAGCTGGTTTCCCAAGCTGACCACAGAGGTGCAGGGCGTGAAAGCCCACTACCGGTTCCGGGAGAACCCCATGTGGGACGCGTTCTGTGACAACAATCACTGCGCCCGGGGCTTTGCCCAGCCGGGAGACGACCTGGGTCCTTTCCTGAAATTCTCCATTTACGGAGAGTTTCGGAAGAACACGGTGGCGGATCTGTTTACCGGCACGCCGGAGGAGATCCGGGAAATGGATGATGCGGAGGCGGCGCTAAAAGCGCGCTTCGGGGAATATTGCGAGGTATTCCGGGCGGCCCCCCGGATCGTGGACGTTCAGGCCAAAGGGGTATCTAAGGGCCGGTCTGCCCGGGAGCTGAAGCAGCGGCTGGGGAAAAAGATCCTGGTGTGTATTGGCGACGCGGAAAACGACCTGCCTATGCTCTTTGACGCGGATTACGCCTTCAGCCCGGCGGATGGCTGCATTGCGGACCAGTTCCCCAATGTCTGCAACTGTGCTGACGGGGCGGTTGCGGCGGTGATCTACGAGAAAATCCCGGAAATTCTGAAAAAAACCTTGACAGAATGATGCATTCATGCTAAAATCTTATAGCTGAATCAGCAAGAAACAGGGTCTGCGGGTGTAGTTCAATGGTAGAACACCAGCCTTCCAAGCTGGATACGCGGGTCCGATTCCCGTCACCCGCTCCATCAAATGCGCCAGTAGCTCAGCTGGATA
>DLAP01000024.1:0-1822 GCA_002493965.1 Clostridiales bacterium UBA7044 | reverse complement strand
TCGAGTCCCTTCTGGCGTACCACAAGGTTCCCAGAAAACTCGACCGGCCTAATGATACGTTCCGTCCCGGAAAAGAAGAAACAAGAGGGGACTCGAACCATCAAATGCAAATGTCCGGTGGACATTTGCGCAAAGCCGGCTGGAGGGCTTTTCCTCCTTACAAAATTCCCTCTGGGAATTTTGGCCCCGAGTCTCTTCTGGCGTATTAAGGGATCTGTTCCGAAAAGATTCAGCAATTGAATATGGTGGGTATGGCCTAGTTGGCTAAGGCGTCAGATTGTGGCTCTGAAGATCGTGGGTTCGAGTCCCATTACCCACCCCATAAAGAAATCAGCATCCGTAAGGATGCTGATTTCTTTATGGGGTGAAATGGGACTCGAAAGGCCGGTGGCAGCCCAGGCTGCCACAAAAACAGTCCGGTGGATTGTTTTTAGGCCGTGGGAGAGTCCCATCGGTTTCAGAACGCATCCCGCAAGGGATGTGGGTGGAAACCGAGACAGCGGAGCACCAACCTTCCGGAAAAGTGCCCCGATGTGTCAGCCGGGGCGTTTTCTTTCCGTTGCAATGATACCGGGGGCTTGACAAATAAACGCTATTTGTGTATGATTAAATTGTAACTAATATCCAGTTGCAAGGGTGGTGGCGGCTTGGGCAGCAAACTTGAAAAAGCAAAAGCAAGATTAAAATCAGAGCCAAGCGACTACACTTTCTCAGAAGCCAAAAGCCTCTTGCTTAGTTTGGGCTTTTGTGAGAATAATAAGGGTAAAACTTCTGGCTCTCGGGTTATGTTTGTCAAAAACGGTATAAAGATTATGCTGCATAAACCGCATCCCGGAAATGAGATGAAGAATTATGCAGTCCAGCAACTCAGGGATCAGCTTGAATGGATGGGGGAATTGTGATGAATAATGTTTTGGAATATAAAGGATACCTTACAAAAATTGAATACAGTACAGCGGACCATGTATTGTATGGCAAAATTGAAGGAATTAAGGATCTTGTGAATTTTGAAAGTGATTCTATTGAGGACATTGAAGAAGAGTTTCATTGCGCTGTGGATGATTACCTTCAACTTTGTGAAGAACTGGGGGAATGCCCCGACAAGGCGTATAGTGGCACTTTTAACGTACGAATGAGCCCGGAATTGCATAGACAATTGGCAATGCAGGCAATCAAATCTGGAGAAACACTGAATCGCACGGTTGAGCGGGCCGTTAAGGCGTATGTTGAGAATACAACAAATCAAAGAGTGGAAGAAATATGGAATGCTGTAACAATGCAAAAGACAAATGTGTCTAACGTTGCATATGCATGTTACAATGGGTCGGAATATGGAAGTGGAAATTCAAGATTAAAGGTGGTTCAATATGCTTAACTTTAAGGACTATTTTATAGATGAGTATCAATTCACGTTAAAAAAAGTCACATATACATGGATTGAAACAAATAATCACGGGGATGAATTGAATCTTAATATCTCGGATGGTGTCATTTCGTCTATTCAAGGCCGCACGTTGAATGTTACTTTTGAGCGCAAAGTGTTTTTTAAACCCGAGGCACTTTACTCCATTGAAGTTGCGTTTGCCATTATGCTTACATTTAAGGAAACAATTAATGAAGAGGAAATCAATAAAGTAAATTGGTGCCAGGAGTTGATAGAAACAGATAATCCTTACCTTCGAAATATAATTAGCCGCGCTTCGAATGTGATTAGTATGCTTACATCTTCGTATGGCCAACAGCCGTTGATTACGCCACCGAATATCGTTCAATCATGAGAGGAATACAAATAAGGATTGGTTAAGGCAACACCGCATAATGG
>DLAP01000012.1:32288-38862 GCA_002493965.1 Clostridiales bacterium UBA7044 | reverse complement strand
TTTGAGCCTTTTTTGACACGCTGTCAAGGGGACAGGCCTTCGCCTGTCCCCTTGCTCTTTTCACGAATATAGATAATGCGTACTGAATAACGCAGAATGCCTTGAAAGCCAAGGCTTTCCGGCAATCTTAGCGTCATTCGGGTGTAAAGTTTTTGTGGCGAAAGCCGCAAAAACCTTGCACCTGCTTTTCCCGCATGGTTCGCCATGCAGGAAAAGCTACCCATTGATTGCTGTTTACACATACAAAAAACGGTTAAAAGAGCCATTTTTTGTAATTGCATACCTTCGGTGTGCGAATAAGTCGCTTTAGACGACTTATTCAGCAGACATTAGATAAGAAATCAGGCTCCGATGCATTTTTCGGAGCCTGATTGATTTACTTTTTCTCTGCCTTGCCGGCCTTCTTAGCGGCCTTGGCCTTCGCCTTGGCTTCCTGGGCCTTCTTGGCTTCCGCCTTAGCGGCTTCGGTAGCAGTTTCGTTGGTGGAAATCGCCCATTTCTCGAACTCAATGCGGACCTGATCTGCGCCGGTTTCAAGAACAATGCGGTTTTCCTTCACGTTCACGACGGTGCCGGTAATGCCGCCGATAGTCACGATCTTATCTCCGGTCTTTACAGAAGAACGCATCTGCTCCGCTTCCTTCTTCCGCTTGTTCTCGGGACGGATCAGCATGAAGTAGAAAATGGCGAGCATCAAAACCAGCATGAGCAGCATACTGCCGCCGCCCGCACCATTAGCGCCTTGGGTCAGAAAAATCATAGGGAAAAACTCCTTCGTATGTAATATCTCGTTTATTATACCATCTATTGGCTAAAAAGCAAGAGAAAACTTCTACGCATCTTAAATTCTTTTTGCCAATCTATCGGAATACTCCCGGCGGAAGGCTTCAAAGGTGCCTGCGTCCAGGGCGTCCCGGATCTTTTCCATCAGCTTATTGTAGAAATACAGGTTGTGCATGACACAAAGCCGCATGGCAAGCATTTCCTCCGCGATGAACAAATGCCGGATATAGGCTCTGGAATAGCGGCGGCAGACCGGGCAGTCGCACTTCGGGTCAATAGGACTTTCATCCAGCTGATACTTGGCGTTTTTCAAATTGATTGCTCCATCCCAGGTAAAAAGTCTGGCATGCCGGGCATTTCGCGCAGGCATCACGCAGTCGAAAAAGTCCACGCCTCGCGCCACACCCTCAATGATGTTGGTGGGCGTTCCCACACCCATAAGGTATCGGGTTTTCTCCCTGGGCATATGCTCCTCCACGGCTTCGATGATATCGTACATCTCTTCCGCTGTCTCCCCTACCGCAAGACCCCCGATGGCGTAGCCGGGCAAATCCAGATCAGCGATTTTTTTCATGTGCTCCACCCGGATGTCCCGATAGGTGCCGCCCTGGTTGATACCCCACAGCATCTGCTGAGGATTCACCGTATCTGGCAGCGCATTTAGGCGAGCATTTTCTTCCTTGCATCGCACCAGCCACCGGTATGTACGGTCTGCGCTTTTCTCTACGTAGTCCCGGGGGGCTGGGTTTTCTACACATTCGTCAAAGGCCATGCAGATATCACTGCCTAAGTTGGACTGGATCTGCATACTCTCCTCCGGCCCCATAAAGATTTTATGGCCGTCAATGTGGGAGGCAAACGTGACCCCTTCTTCCTTGATTTTTCGGAGAGAAGCCAAGGAAAACACCTGGAAACCGCCGGAATCTGTGAGAATGGGGCCATCCCAGGTCATGAATTTGTGCAGTCCCCCCATTTGCCGCACCACCGTGTCCGTAGGACGCAGGTGCAGATGGTAGGTGTTGCTCAGCTCCACCTGGCAGCCAATGTTTTTTAAGTCTTCAGCGCTGAGGGCGCCTTTAATGGCCCCCTGAGTGCCAACATTCATGAATACCGGGGTCTGGACAACGCCATGGGCGCAGGTAAATTCGCCCCGGCGGGCCTTTCCCTCGGTTTTGAGAAGCTCAAACATTTGGTATCTCCTTATTGGGATTGTAGCAGATATAGGTGCGGATACGTTCTTTTTTGCCTCCAGGCAAGATGAAGTCATCTTCAAACAGGAATTGATAGCCGTATTTCTGAATCATATGCCCCGAACGTGTATTTCGTAGGAAATGTCCGGCGCTGACAAAGTCATAGTGAAGGGTGTCAAAGCAGTAGCTTGTTACGGCCCGAAGCGCCTCCGGCATCAAGCCACGGCCCCAATAATTCCGGTTCAGCTCAAAGCCGCACTCCCGGCCTACCAAGGCGGGTGAGATGGGATACTGCTCCCAGAATCGGCTCTGTAGGGAAAAACTTCCCACCAGCTTACCGTTTTCCTTCAAAACCACAGCCAGCTCCTCCTTACCGCAAATTATCCGATCCAAGAAGGTTCTAGTTTCCTCAAGATTATCCTTGCAGTCGAAGCCGGTCTGGTCCGCGATTTCCGGATCTGAGACGATTTCGTGAAGATCCTCCGCGTCTGTCTCCTGCATGGGCCGCAGGATCAGCCGTTCCGTCTCAATCGTAATCTTGGAGGCATCAAAGGGACCTGTAACCAGCCGGTCGCTGTAGCGGACATACATTCTGGTATCTTCCGTTGTCCCCATTCGGGTCTGGTAGGGAATGTTTTTCCGGTAAGCAAAACCGCTCTTTTCAATGACTCGCCGGGACTGGGTGTTGCGCTCAAAATGGCCGCAGGTAAGGTAGTCATAGTTCCCTTTTTCGAAGCAGTACCGACACACTGCCTTTACCGCCTCGGGCATCAGTCCCTGGCCCCAGTAGTCACGGCTGAGAACGTAGCCCACTTCCCTGCCCTGCATGTTTTCTGGCATATCCATATCCGGGGTTCTCGGCTCTAATCCCAAGGAGCCAATAACCTTGTGATTTTCTTTCAGTTCCAGGGCAAAGGTCTTTTTTTCTTCCTGGAACATGGTCAGAATCTTACGGGATTCCTCTTTGGACGTATGATGCGACCAGCCCGCCATTTCTCCCACGCCCTCCACGCTGGCATAGGCGTAGAAGTCGTCCAAGTCGCTGTCCTGCCAGGGGCGAAGGATCAGCCGTTCTGTTTCAATCCGAATATCAGTAACATCAATCGGTGCATTCATAGGAATCCCTCACAAAATCGCCATTGCATCTCCAAAGGAGAAGAAGCGGTACTTTTCCTGAACAGCCTGGGCATAGGCATTCAAAACGTGTTCCCGTCCGGCAAAAGCGGAAACCAGCATCACCAGTGTGCTTTCCGGCAGATGGAAGTTGGTAATCAGGCCGTCCATGGCCTTGAAGGTGTAGCCCGGGTAGATGAAAATGTCTGTCCACCTGGACTTGGGTGAAAAGGTGCCGTCTTCGTTTACAAGAGATTCCAGCGTTCGGCAGGAAGTGGTTCCCACACAGATCACCCGGCCGCCGCATTTCTTGGTTTCGTTGAGAACCTGAGCGGTTTCCTCGCTGAGCATACACAGTTCACTGTGCATATGATGATCCGTGATACTCTCCGCCTTTACCGGACGGAAGGTCCCAAGCCCCACATGGAGGGTAACAAAAGCGGTCTTCACGCCCTTTGCCCGGATCTTTTCCAGCAGCTCCTGGGTAAAATGCAGCCCTGCGGTAGGCGCGGCCGCCGAACCTACCACCTTGGAGTAGACGGTCTGATATCGCTCCTGATCCTGTAATTCCGCTTTAATATAGGGCGGCAGGGGCATTTTCCCCAGGCGCTCCAGCACCTCCAGGAAGATACCCTCGTAGTGAAATTCCACAATCCGGTTGCCGTCCTCCTGGACTTGCTTTACCGTGGCTGTCAGTTCTCCATTCCCGAAGGTCACTTCACTGCCCACCTGCATTTTTCGGCCGGGCTTGCACAGGCATTCCCAGCATTTGTTTCCTACATCCCGCAGCAGCAGCACTTCCGCTGCTCCGCCGGTGGGCCGCTGTCCCAAAAGACGGGCAGGCAGCACCCGGGAGTCGTTCATCACCAGGCAGTCTCCGGGATTCAGGTAGTCCACAATGTCATAAAAATGCCGGTGAGACACCGCTCCCGTTTCCCTGTCCAGCACCATCAGCCGGGAGGCATCCCGTCTTTCCAGCGGTGTCTGGGCAATCAATTCCTCCGGCAGGTCATAATAAAAATCATGGGTTTTCATAGTCATTTCTGGATTTCCCTCTTTATCTGCGATTCTGTAGCATATATACTATCACAAAGCAGGTGAAAAAGCTATTAAAATATTTCCGAAAGAAATGCTTTCCGGGCTTCTTTTTCTCGCTTCACGTCGTTTCTTTTTCAAAGCAAACCATGCGTCCCCTGCATAGACTGGGCATGGAGGTATCAAATTATGAGAAAACCTATTTTTACTGGCGTATGCACCGCCCTTGTCACGCCGTTTTGGGGCGGTTCCGTCAACTATCCCATGCTGGAGCAGCTGTTAAAACGACAGCTGGAGGCCGGAATTGAAGCCGTGGTTCTCTGCGGCACCACCGGGGAATCTCCCACCCTGACAGACAGTGAAAAAATCGAAATCTTCCGCCGGGCAAAGCAATATGTGGGAGACGAATGTAAAATTCTCGCGGGCACCGGCTCCAACAACACCGAACACGCCGTGATACTCAGCAAGGCGGCGGAAGCCGCGGGTGCGGACGGCCTGCTGGTCGTCACCCCCTACTACAACAAAGCAACCAGTGAAGGGCTTCTGGCTCACTATAGTGCCATTGCCGGAGCCGTACATATCCCCGTCATCGCCTACAACGTTCCGTCCCGGACCGGTGTAGATATCCCCGTGGAGGTTTACGCCTGTCTTGCCAAGATCCCCAACCTGGCCGGAGTGAAGGAAGCGTCCAATGATATCCGGAAAATCGCGAAGATCCGGGCAAACTGCCCCCCCGATTTTGCGGTATGGAGTGGAAACGACGACCAGATCGCCGCTGTTATGGCCTTGGGTGGTCAGGGGGTAGTTTCGGTACTGAGCAATGTAGCCCCGCTGGAAACGCAGGCCCTCGCTCAGGCAGCCTTGAGCGGAGACTTTGACACCGCCGCTGACCTACAGCTGCGGATGCTTCCCCTGATTGAGGCGCTATTCAGCGAGGTCAATCCCATCCCCGTAAAGGCAGCTATGAAGCTTATTGGCTACGATTGCGGTGGATGCCGCTTACCCCTGACTCCCATATCCCGTGAAAACTTTGAGAAGCTTCAGACTTTGTTGCAAAAATAGAATAGCAGCGTTCATATAGAAGTAACTTGCCCCCGACCGGCGGTCGGGGGCAAACTTTATACCTTTCGCTGCATTTGCAGGTTGCGGACGGTAAAGCCGCACTTCCGATATAAAGCAAGAGCCACTTCGTTTTCTGGCTGGACGCCAAGCTGAAGGTCGGTACAACCCCATTCCTTCGCCAGGGTATGGATTTCCTCCATCATTGACCTGCCGATGCCCCGACCCCGGAGGTTCTCCGAAACACACAGTTCTTCAATCAGCAGGATTTTGCGCTTGACAAGTCCAGGATATTCCGTCTCCCGCATTCCAAGACGTGCATAACCAATCACCATGCCATTTTGCCGTACAACATACAGAGCATTGCTTTGAATGTCTGACTCCACACGCTCCTGGGTGAAAAGCATCTGGGGCATAGCAAAGATATCCGGCCGCCAGCCGACGTGGAGAGCGTGCACCTGCATGGCCAAAGCGTTGATAGCCTCCCAATCAGAAGAAACCGCCGGTTCCAGAATCATGCCAGCACCGCCTTATGGAAGACCTTTTTGCCCTTGCGAATCTTTACGCCCTCTTTCAGCTGCTCCTCTGTAACCGCAAACTGGGCGGAAGGCACCTTCTCGTCATTGACCAGAACACCACCCTGCTCCACCAAAAGTCGGGCCTGCTTATTGGAATGTGCCAGACCGCAGGCAACCATCAGGTTCAGAATGCCGATCTTGCCGTCTGTCAGCTTGTCAGCGGAGATTTCCGTGGTGGGCATGTTGGCATCGTCGCTGCCCCCTACAAACAGGGCCTTGGCAGCGGCCTGGGCCTTATTGGCCTCCTCCTCACCGTGAACCAGTTTGGTCAGCTCATAAGCCAGGATCTCCTTTGCCTCGTTCAGCTTGGCATCTTTCCAGTCTGCCATGGCGTCGATCTGTTCCAGGGGCAGGAAGGTCAGCATCCGGATGCACTTCATGACATCGGCATCCTCCACGTTCCGCCAGTACTGGTAGAAGTCGAAGGGGCTGGTCTTGTTGGGGTCCAGCCAGACGGCGCCCTTGGCGGTCTTGCCCATCTTCTTTCCCTCGGAGTTTAATAGCAGGGTAATGGTCATGGCGTGAGCGTCCTTACCCAGTTTCCGGCGGATCAGTTCCGTGCCGCCCAGCATGTTGCTCCACTGATCGTTGCCGCCGAACTGCATATTACAGCCATAGTTCTTAAACAGGTAGTAGAAGTCGTAGGACTGCATGGGCATGTAGTTAAATTCCAGGAAGGAAAGGCCCTTTTCCATCCGCTGCTTGAAGCACTCCGCCCGGAGCATATTGTTGACTGAGAAGCAGCCGCCGACGTCCCGGATAAAGTCAATGTAGTTCAGATTCAGCAGCCAATCGGCGTTGTTCACCATCATGGCC
>DLAP01000012.1:0-31927 GCA_002493965.1 Clostridiales bacterium UBA7044 | reverse complement strand
CCGGAAGGGTCGCCGATCATAGCGGTACCGCCGCCAATCAGGGCAATGGGCCGGTTTCCTGCCATTTGCAGCCGCTTCATGAGGCACAGGGCCATAAAGTGACCCACATGGAGAGAGTCGGCGGTGGGGTCAAAGCCAATGTAGAAGGTGGCCTTGCCGTTGTCGATCATTTCCCGGATTTCGTCCTCGTTGGTAACCTGGGCAATCAGGCCCCGGGCCACCAGTTCATCATACACTTTCATTTTCTATTTCCTCCATTTTACATTGATTCTCGAATTTCTGCTTGTTTTTTCTTTGTCAGGCCGGACAGCACCAGAGTATAAGCTTCGTCCAGCATTTTCTTCATAACTTCCTCCGGAACCTGTCCGTCGGCTCTCACTGAGTTCCAGTGGACCTTGTTCATGTAATACCCGGGAATCACATCCGGGTACATCTGCCGCATGGCATCTCCGTGTTCCGGAGAAAGCTTCAGGGTGATATAATAGGGCTTATCATTTTCATCCAGGCAGACGGCGCAGAATAGCTTCTCCCCTACCATATAGCGGATCCAGTTCCATTCCTGCTTCAAATCCTTAGTGACACCTTTCTTTTTGAGAAGGTAGTCATCGATCCAGGGATAGTTCATACGCTTCCCTCCTGACTGACAAAAGTAATCAGCGCCGCTCTCAGAAGATTGACATTGGTCTGCTCCAGGATGGTATCTTTTCCTGTGTGGATTCTTCCCAGATATAGCCCCGCTTTACTCTCTCGCAGTGCACAGATGCCCACTCCGTAGGGAAAATTCGCCTGATCTGAGGGGTAGACCGAAAACCCTTTCTCCCGTACCAAAATGTCCTTTTTTCCAAAATAGCCGCAGACTTTATAGAGAGACGACAGTCTTTTCGGATCCTTTTTCAACTTCTTGGTGGGGAAAAAGCGGATATGGTCGCCGTCGCCTACGCAGTCCAGATTCAGAATAAGCTGCCTGTCTGTCTCCTTTTTGTGGGCACTGCGGTAGGATGCGGAGCCAATCAGTCCTGCTTCCTCCAAATCAAACAGGACAAAGCAGACCTTTCCCCGCTGGTTTTCCGGCAGCGTCCTGGCAATTTCCAGCAGCGTCACCACACCGGAGGTATTGTCGTTGGCGTTGGTTTTATTGGCCGGACCTGCCAGCATCATAACAAGCAGCACCCAGACAGAAAGATATCCGCACCAGTAGCCCACATCCGCGTTCCCGGTCAGCAGGCCAATCAACACCCCGAACAGGGCAGGAACTGCCAGTAGAAGGACAACCAAAAGCAGCTGATAACCCAAAAACGGCCAGAAGTTACATGGGGTCAGCAAATTGGGAAACGGCAGCACCGCGCAGGTATCATAATGGGCGGTAATCAGCACCCTTGCCTTTTCCGGGTCTCCGATGATAAAATTTCGGGCTCCCAGGCTTCCTTTTTCCACAGTGCATTCATAGCCCAGAGAAGCGGCGTATATCTGCACCTTCTCCCGAAAGGCCTGCTTCTGTTTTTTGGATTTTCTTACGGGAAATTGGGTCAAAACATCCATTGGTTCCTGAAGCATAACATTCTCCTCTCTATACGTAAGAAAAAACGCCCTCTATCCCATTGGGATAGAGGGCGTAAAGTACGCGGTACCACCTCTAAATTCGGCACAGCCTCACAGCAGATGCCCTCAGGACGTCCAGCAACGTCTCTCGCGGTATCGGGCGAACCCGTCCTTCCCTACTGTTACTTCAGGCAGGCCACTCCGGGAGGTATTTCGGCGCGTTTCCCCACTGCCTTGCACCATCCGGCAGCTCTCTGGCGGGAAATGGGGCGCTTACTTCTTCCCATCCATGTGTTACTGACCATACTAGCAAATATCCCGGGAAAAGTCAAGGGTAAACTCGAACAAATTCTTCACAGACCACTGGCATCTCCTCGTCGAAGGTCAAACCCACTGCTTCCAGTTCCCCGGCAAAGAATTTTCTGTGGACCTTACGCCAATATTCCAGGGTCCGATCCCCCTCGCCTTCCTTCCAAGCCTGCTGCTCTCCCACCTGGTTGAAGGGACAGACCGTTACCTCCTCCGTCCGGATGACGCAAACCGCCTCATTCTGGGCATTCACAATCACGCTGTATTCTCCTGCCTGGGGCAGCGGCTCATTCTCCAGCTCATAGAAGGGGTAGGCCGAAGCTGTGGCGGTTTTGATTCCCTGCAGAACCAGCTCCGCCAGAGTGTCAGGGTCATCGCCGAAGGCCCAGGCCTGATATTCGCCAGACACCTTCCGGGCAAGACCGCAGTATTTCCACATTTCCTGTGCAGTCATTACTTTTTCCTCAGTTCCTCAGCATTTCCTCAGCACTTCTCAGCGTGGTTTCGGTGATATTGGTTCCGCCGATGATTCGGGCCAGCTCCCGCTTCCGCCCCTCAAAGTCCAGAGGCGTTACAGATGTGTAGGTGCGGCCATCCCGCTCGGATTTGGCAATCAGCAGATGGGTGTCCGCCAGCGCCGCCAGCTGGGGCAGATGGGTTACACAGAGCACCTGCTTATGTTCCGCAACGCTTTTCAGCTTTTCCGCAACTCTTTGCGCTGCCCGCCCGGAAACGCCGGTGTCCACCTCGTCAAAAATCAGGGTTGCCACCTGGTCCTTTTCCGCCAGTACATTCTTCATGGCAAGCATAATCCGTGCCAGCTCGCCGCCGGAGGCCACCTTGCTCATGGGCTTTAAGGCTTCTCCCGCGTTGGCAGACATATAAAACGCCACCGCGTCAGCGCCGTTTACGGTCAACTCCAATTTCTGGAACCGACAGGTAAACTGCACTCGGGGCATATCCAACTGGCTAAGCTCCGTCAGAATCCGCTGTGACATGGCCTCCGCTGCCTCCTGACGGTTCTCACGCAGAGCAAATGCTGACGCCCAGGCTTCTTTCTCCGCCTTTTTCAGCTTGCCTTTCAGCCGCTCCAGGTGGTCATCGGCAAATTCAATTTCATCCAGTTCCTTTTTGGCGTTTTCCAAATAATTTAAGATATCCTCACAGGTGGCGCCATATTTCCGGCGAAGCTTGTGGATCACGTCCAGTCGGGATTCGATCTGCTCCAGCTCGTCGGCAGAGTAATTCAGGCTGTCCCGGGTATCCCTTGTTTCTTCCGCCACATCCTGCACCTGATACATTAGGTCGCTGACCCTGTCATGAAGGGACTGGAAGCTGTCGCTGAACCGAAGCAGCCGCCCCAAAGCGTATTCCGCCTGGGCCAGCAGCCCCGCCGCGCCGTCGGTATCGTCGCCGCCGTAAAGGCACTGGACGGCTTCCTCCATGCCATTGCTGAGTTTTTCAGCATTTTGTAAAAGCTTTCGGCGATCCTCCAGGGATTCGTCCTCCCCGATTTCCAGATCCGCCTTTTCAATCTCAGCAATCTGATATTTCAGGGTTTCCATCCGGCGGAGCTTTTCCCCTTCATCCATAGTCAGGCTGTCAATCTCCCGGCGAAGCCCCGCAACGGCAGTATATTTTTCGCCATAGTCCTGACGAAGGGGTTCATTATCCGCAAAGGCATCCAGGAAAGCCAGGTGATTGTCTTCGTCGAACAGGGACGCGGAATCGTGCTGGCCGTGAATGTTAATGAGCTGAATGCCCAGCTTTCGGAGGATGGACACGGAAACCAGACTTCCGTTGACCCGGCAGATATTCTTCCCGTCCAGATAGATTTCCCGCTGGATCACCGTCTCCGGGTCATATTCCACGCCATTTTCCTGGAACCAGGGAAGTTCTGCCACGTCGGTGAACACCGCCCGAACGGACGCCTTGGCCGTGCCGGTACGGATCATATCCCGATAGGCCCGCTCTCCCAAAATAGCGGATATGGCATCAATAACGATGGATTTACCGGCACCGGTCTCACCAGTGAGAACATTAAACCCCTGATTGAAGGAAATATCCGCACTTTCAATGACCGCAATATTCTCAATATGCAGAAGGCTCAGCACGGCACTTTTCCCCCTTTTGTTACCCAATCAGACTTTTGATCTCACCGCAGAAGGCGGCGGCAGCGTTGGTATCGCGCATGACGATGAATACAGTATCGTCACCTGCAAGGGTCCCCAGAACCACGCTCATATTCATGGCGTCCAATGCGGCCGCTGCCGCATCCGCAAGACCAGGCAAAGTATGGATCACGATTATATTCTGGGCATAGTCAAACTGCGTGACGCACTCCCGAAAGATAGTGTTGAGACGATTTGAGAAGGTGTTCGGCACTTCCTTGGCTGCGGCACAGTACCGGTAAGTGCCCAGGCTGGTCAGTTCCTTCACGATTCGAAGTTCCTTGATGTCCCGGGAAATGGTTGCCTGGGTGCTATGGAACCCAGCCTCCTGAAGGTGCTGCAGCAGCTGCTCCTGGGTCTCTACATCCTGGGTGGAGATGATCTCCATAATCTTGGCTTGTCTGCTTGTTTTCAAAGGGGCCACCTCCTATGCTTTCTTGAATTTCACGTTGACCACATCATAGAAACTGCGCTCATTCAGGCGAACCAGCTTGGTTTCCAGATGGGACTTCCGAATAGTCGCCACATCCCCCATGTTCAGCCTTACCGCTCTGCCTCCGTCCACACTGAGATAGGCGTTTCTCCGGGCATTCTCTCCCATTTCCACGGTAACGGTGCGCTTGTCAGAAGCCACAATGCAGCGGCTTGCCACGTCATGGGCACAAATGGGTGTAATAAGAATGTTTTTCGCCTCCGGCTCCACGATGGGTCCCCCAGCAGAAAGAGAGTAAGCGGTAGAGCCGGTAGGCGTGGCAATGATTACGCCGTCGCCGCCGCACTCCATGGCCTGTACACCGTCGCATTTGACCACCAATTGCACGATCCGGGCCACAGCGCCTTTGGTAACAGCCACGTCGTTCAGGCAAATATCATGAAATAAAATATCCCGATCCCGCTGTACGATCACGTCCAGCATCATCCGGCTGTCCAAAGTATATTTTCCGGAAGCCAAAAGCGCAAGTCTGTCCAGCTCTGTGCTCTCCAGCTCCGCCATAAACCCCATGGTGCCGATGTTCACACCCAGAATCGGAATCCCCTTTCGGGTAGCGGCCTTTGCCATATGGAGGATGGTGCCGTCACCGCCCAGGCAGATCACCATTTCGGCGTTCGGCAGTTCCCGGTCCAGCCGGGAAAACCGAATGTCCCGGGGCAGCTCAAAGCTGTGGTCCACTTCAAAGGGCAGGCATACCCGGGCGTTGATGCCGGCGTTTTTCAAAACCTCCATGGCTTTCCGGACGGTTCCAAAATTTTTGTCCCGATAGGGATTGGGCGCTAGGATTACATTTTTCATTCTCTCGTCCCCTTATCCAAGGCGGCATGGGCGTCTTCCACCACCTGGGCGGTGTCTGGATGAAGGCTGGAAACCGCATCCAGGCTTAAATGCGCCAAAAATTCAATATTCCCCTCCGGTCCCTTTACCGGAGAGAAGGTCAATCCCAGAATCTGAAAACCCAAACTGTCCGCCAGAGAAACGAAGCTATTTAGCACTTCCTTGTGGGTGGATTTTTCCCGGACAACGCCCTTCTTCCCCACCTTTTCCTTTCCGGCCTCAAACTGAGGCTTAATAAGGCACAGCACCTGGCCGGTGGGTTTTAACAGTTCTTTGATGACCGGCAGAACGATTTTCAGAGAGATAAAGCTGACGTCGATGACGGACAGATCCAGTGCCTCCCCCAACTGCTCCCTGGTCACATAGCGGATATTGGTTCGCTCCATCACCACCACTCTGGGATCGGAACGAATTTTCCAGTCCAGCTGGCCATAGCCTACGTCGATGGCAAACACCTTTTTTGCTCCTTGCTGTAAAAGGCAGTCGGTAAAGCCGCCGGTAGATGCCCCAGAATCGCTGCATACGAAGCCTGCCGGCTTGACACCGAAGTCCCGCAGTGCCTTTTCCAGCTTGAGTCCTCCCCGGCTGACATAGGGGCAGGCAGCGCCCCGGACCTCCAGTGTAACCGTCTCCTCATAAGCCACGCCTGGCTTATCCGCTTTCTGGCCGTCCACATATACCAAACCGCTCATAATAATCGCCTGGGCCTTAGAGCGGCTGTCCGCATAGCCCTGCTCTGTCAGGAGAACGTCCAGTCTTTTCTTCACTTTCATTCAGGACAGCATCTCCTTTGCCCGGGCCGCAATAGATTTTCCATCCAGGCCGCAGTATTCATAAAGCTCCCGGTTGGCGCCGTGGGGGATAAACCGCCGCCCCAGATCCACACCATCCAGGAGGCAGTCCGGGCACAGCTTTCGGATTTCCCAGGCCAGGGTCTCCCGAATACCGGAACCGGTGCAGGTTTCCTCCACAATCAGCACCCGGCGGCTTTCGGAAAGCTTACGGAATACTTCCGCCGTGGGAAGCTGACCCACAGTCAGCAGCCGAAGAACCGTTGCCTCCACCCCTCCTGCGGAAAGCCGTTCCGCCGCATCCAAAACAGGGTCCAGCATACTGCCATAGGTGATGAGCGTCACATCCCGCCCCTGTCGGTGGCATTTCACCAGCTCCCCGTCAGGGCCTTGCCAATCGGAATCGTGGTAGCTGCCCTCTCCGCCCCGGGGATAGCGGACGGCTACAGGGCCAGTGCATTTTTCTACCGCCCAGGTAAGCATATCCTGCTGCTCTTGCAGGCTCACCGGCGTTAAGATCCGCATTCCGGGTACCTGACGCAGGAAGCCCACGTCGAACACACCATGATGGGTGGGACCGTCGTCTCCCACCAGGCCTGCCCGGTCAACGGCATACACCACATGGAGGCCCAGCAGACCTGTGTCCTGGATGATCTGGTCAAAGCCCCGCTGCAGGAAGGTGGAGTAGATCGCCACCACAGGAATCATCCCCTGCTTGGCAAGACCGCCGGCCATGGAAACCGCGTGTTCCTCCGCAATACCCACATCAAAAGTCCTGTCCGGGTACTGCTTCTGGAAGGAAAGCAGCCCGGTGCCGCCAGGCATAGCCGCCGTAATGGCACATACCCTGTCGTTCCGTTCCGCCAGAGAAAGCATGGTTTCACCAAAGGAATCGGAGAAGGTCTTCACCTTTTTCCCCAGCTTCTTGCCAGTATAAGGATCAAAGGGGCCAATTCCGTGGAATTTGGCCGGATCCAGCTCGGCAAACTTATACCCATACCCCTTTTTCGTAACTACATGGATCAGCACCGGTTCCTTCAGACTTTTGGCGATGGTCAGCCGGTCAATCAGTCCGGGCAGATCATGGCCATCCACTGGGCCCAGGTATGTAAAGCCCATGTTTTCAAAAATTGTCACAGGCAGCAGAAACCGCTTGATCCGGTTCTTCAGCCTGCTGCTCATGGCATAGATAGACCCGCCGAAAGGCAGCTTCTTCATAACCTGCCGATAGATCCGTTTTGCTGTCAGATACCGGTGGCTGGAACGCAGCCGGGACAGGTGGTGGGACAGGCCCCCCACATTTTTCCCAATGGACATCTCATTGTCATTGAGAATAATGACCATTGGCTCCCCGCTGACGGCAGCGTCGTTCATGCCCTCATAGGCCATGCCGCCGGTGCAGGCACCGTCTCCGATCAGCGCAACCACGTTGTAATCCTGATGCTGCAGCGTCCGGGCCCGGGCCATGCCCAGAGCAATGGATACAGAGCTGGAGGCATGACCTGCCACAAACGCGTCGCAGTTGCTTTCCTCCGGTTTTGGAAAACCGGAAATACCGCCAAATTGCCGCAGATGTGCAAAATCCGCCCGGCGGCCTGTCAGCAGCTTATGCACATAAGACTGATGACCGACATCAAAAACCAGGCGGTCTTTCCTTGTCTCAAATACGGTCTCGATGGCCACACTCAGCTCCACCGCACCCAGGTTTCCAGCAAGGTGTCCGCCGGTTTTGGACACATTGTCAATGAGAAACTGCCGGATCTCCTGACAGAGCTGGACAAGCTCCTGCTGCGTAAGCCCGCATAAATCCTCGTGACCGTGAATGGTTTCTAAGATACCCACTTTTGACACGACCTAACGTTATAATTTCTTTTTATGGAACAGATGATGCAAGGTGTAAATGACCCTACCTACCGTATGCACGATTTCCGTGCAGGAATTCACGGCTATATTTTTCCCGATGGCTTTCCCGCCCACAGTCAGTCCCGCTGCCAGAGCGGACATCAGGAGCGTTGCCACCTGAGGCCAGGAAAAATCAAAACTCCGAACCACCTGGGCAGCAATGGTAGCAGACGCGCTACCCGATACCACGCCGCAGATATCTCCAACCACGTCATTGCAGATGGAGCTTACCCGCTCCGCATTTCGCAGAAGCCGGATGGCTTCCTGGGCGCCGGGGACCTTTTTCGCGGCCATGGAATGGAAGGGTTTTTCATCGGCAGTGGCCACTGCCATACCTACGGTGTCAAACAGGATGCCCACCAAAATAATCACCAGCAGGATCAGAAACGCCACTGGCAGGCTGCTGCTTTCCATCACCGCGTCCGACACAAAGGAAATGGTGCCGGAAATAACAATCGTAACCAGAAAAATGGTGACGACCCATTTGATCAGTTTCTTGCGCTCCCGTTTTTCAGCATCCGGATCTAGTTTCGCCACAATGGTTCTCCTTTAACACACAATCCTGCTTTTTATAAATAGACGGCAGCAGGCAGGATAAATCTTACGGCTTAGGTCGGGTTGTCTTTCACCGAACAGAACCTGCCGTTGCCGCACAGGCCGTTTCCATTTAATCTGTCCTTCCAGGTGTTGCCGAGTCCTGGCTACCCGATTGCCACTTAGACCGTACCGCAATCCCCTGCCTGCCCTTTTCAGACAGCCTAGGTGTTTTCCACGGCAGAATGAGTCATAGTCTTAGCCTCTTTTGCAAGTATGGTTTCTGAAAGCGATAACCGCAGAAGCTATGGCCATAGCTTCCAGCAGCCTGGTCTTCCTTCCCCGCATACTCACTCAAGGCAGGCTACACTGCACACAGCACACGATTCTGTGCACCGCCTTGCAGGTTCATACTTGATTCGTACGCGATCGAGCCTCATTCCGAGGTTTTATCCGTCGTCGCACAAGGTTCAAGTCTCCACGGAAACCGGGTCGTATGCGCCATGCCATTGCCGCGCGCCCGGGATCCTTAACCCCCAGCATCCACCCTAAACTGGGCGTAAAAAGCAGACACCAGGGACTTCATCGATGTGCCCTTCAAAGGATTTTTAGGCCCTTCCTGGAAAATGGTCACTCTGACTAGGATACTGCGCCGTCAGGGAATATCTTAACATACTTTTGATGAATATACAAGTATTAAAAAAACTTTGTATATTTTGCATATTTATTATCGGCCCAGGAACTGTTCCTCCACAATATCCCGGTGGGTCACAGGGATCTCCAGAGCAGTAACCTCCTCTTTGGTAAAGAACCGCAGTTCCCTGGACTCCGCACTGATTCGCATTTCCGGCTCCTCTTCCAGTTCCAGGGCGTAGACCACAATCACCATCCGCCAGATGCTTCCGTCCCGGAAGGCGGCAATGCGGCCGGGATTATCATAGACCGCCAGCTTTTGGAACCGTTCCTTGGGGATCCGAAGTCCCAGCTCCTCATAGGTTTCCCGAACAATGGCCTGGAGCCCGGTTTCCGTTTTCTTGCAGCCTCCACCGACGAGGCCCCAGGTATCGGAATCCCGGCGGCGCTCCAGCAGGAGCTTTCCTTTGCAGGTAATCACGGCATTGGCCCCCAAATGGGCGGGCATGGTGGTTTTGGGTGCGTCCTTGGGATCGCAGTTATAAAAGGTCACGATGGACATTTTCTCTGCCTCCTCGTTTTCTTTCTGATTCAATTATTTTACCTCAAAAATATGAACATTTCCACCACAATTTTTTGTCAGCATATCCTCCGAACCAAATACCAAATATGGCTCCGCAGGACATATTTCAGTTCAAAAAAACACCGCTGCTGTCCTATGGTGGCCCGGCAGAGAAATATGGTCGCCTCCCTGCCCACAAACGTCACTTCATTGGTGCTGACAATCTCGTCAATATCCACCCGAAGCAGGGATTGATCCGCTTCCGGAATCCGCAGCCGCAGGGGCCGCAGTTCCCCGTCCGCTGAGCATACGGCAATCACGTCTACCGGGCAAGCTCTGGCCTCCATATTTCTCACCTCACCTTTTGATTCTATTATAGTACATTTGTTTGTATTTGGCAAGGGGTAAATTCTGGTTGCGAAAGCCCTCGCAATCTGGTATAATTCCTTATGAAATCGTGAAAAGGGGTGAAGATCATGTTAAAATATCCCTGTCTGGTGCTTGACCATGACGATACGGTGGTGCAGAGCGAGGCTACCGTCAATTTTCCTTTTTTTGAATACATCCTTACGCAATGGCGGCCCGGCAAAACCGTAACACTACAGGAATATGTAGACGATTGCTGCAACCTGGGCTTTGCCAATATGTGCCGCCAGCGGTACGGCTTTACCGAGCAGGAGATGGAGGATGAGTTTCTGGGCTGGCAGGAATACATCAAGACTCGCATTCCCCTCCCCTTTCCTGGCATTGAGAAGGTCATACGGCGGCAAAAGGAGGAAAAGGGCCTAATTTGTGTGGTATCCCACTCCTGTAATCAAAACATCACCCGGGATTATACCCAGCATTTTGGGATTCTCCCGGACGATATTTACGGCTGGGATCTGCCGGAGGAAAAACGGAAGCCCAGCACTTTCCCTCTGGAAAGCATTATGGAAAAATATAGTCTAAGCCCCAGGGAGCTTTTGGTGGTAGACGATATGAAGCCCGCCTGGGAAATGGCAAGCAAGGCCGGGGTTCCCATCGCCTTTGCCGCCTGGGGTCGGCAGCAATACCCCAAGATCCTCACCGAAATGAGAAGACTGTGTGATTTTTCCTTTGACACCCCGGAAGAACTGGAAAAATTTCTGTTTGAAGCGTAGATCATTTCGGGTATGAACCTCTTGACAATGATGGTATAATGACTGTAGCATCTTTTCTGTACAGACGTACGCAAGGAGGTGAGCAGTCTGGAAAAAGCAGGTATCAAAGTCATGGCCCGAAACCGGGAAGCCTATCACGAATACTTCGTGGAAGAGGAATTTGAGGCAGGCATCGAACTGACCGGCACAGAGGTCAAATCCATCCGGGCGGGCACATTAAACCTGAAAGACGCCTGGTGCGGCATCAAGGACGGCGAGCTTCTCTTAAACCAGATGCACATCTCCCCCTATGACCACGGAAACCGGTATAACCCCGATCCCCGCCGGGTGCGGCGGCTGCTGATGCACAAGCGAGAGATCATGCGGCTCTACGGCAAGGTCAAGCAGGACGGCTATTCCCTGATTCCCCTGTCCGTATATTTTAAGGGCAGCCGGGTGAAGGTCAACGTGGGCCTGTGCAAAGGTAAAAAACTATACGACAAACGACAAGCCGCGGCCGAGCGGGACGCCAAGCGTCAGATCGACCGGGCAATGAAGGAGAGATTCCGATGAACCCTACATTTAAAATCACCATGGAAAACGGCGGCGTCATTGAAGGCGAGCTGTACCCCGACAAGGCGCCCCAGAGTGTTTACAACTTTATCGATCTGTGCAGCCACAACTTCTATGACGGCCTGATCTTTCACCGTGTTATTCCTGGCTTTATGATCCAGGGCGGCTGCCCGGAAGGCACCGGCATGGGTGGTCCCGGCTACTGCATCAAAGGTGAGTTTTTCTTTAACGGCTTTAAGAACGACTTAAAGCACAAGCGGGGCGTTCTCAGCATGGCAAGAAGCCAGTCTCCTAACTCTGCCGGCTCCCAGTTCTTCATCATGCATCAGGACGCCAAGCATTTAGACGGCCAGTACGCCGCCTTCGGCAAGGTCACTTCCGGCATGGATGTGGTGGACGCCATTGCCGCTACCAAGACCGGCCCGGCTGACCGGCCCATCCAGGAGCAAAAGATTGTCTCCATCACCGTAGACTGTAAGGGCGAAACCTACCCCGAACCCAAGAAGCTCCCCGACCCCTACGGCCGTTTCTAAGCAAAAAGGGCGGGATGATTTCCCATCCCGCCTTTATTTGACACCTATTCGCTCATTTCTTACTTTAGTTATGGGGACGTACTGGTTTCGACGGGGGTAGTGAGGCTGGAATAGCGGGCCGTGGCGCCTGACCACGATAAAACGGGTACTTTTTAAATTTAACTGACAACAAAACTGTTGCCCTGGCTGCCTAATTAGGCGCCCATCCGCCCCGGAAGGTCCACGAACCGGGCTCGGGTGTGATTTGAGTGGAGACCGTGCGTGCGCAAAGCTTTGCGCGCACCATGCATTATGAAGCTACTGATTCCCGAAGGGTGTTTGTTCCCGGCGGGTTGAGGGAATGTAAATAACAAACTGCGCCCGGAGAAGTTCCTTCCAAGTTGCCTTCGGACGGGGGTTCGATTCCCCCCGTCTCCACCATTGGACGCATATCCGAACCCCGCTTTGTGTGGGGAACGATACTTGTCCAAACCAAAAAACACTCCTTACCGTAACTGGTAGGGAGTGTTTCTTTTTTTATTCTTCGCCGGTATATCCGTGGAGCTTGGCACATTTCAGAGCGCCCAAGATCATCTTATCCTGAGCCAAAGCCCTCTCATAGACTCTGGCGGGAAGAACCTCGCTGTCACGGTGACGCTCGATGTTCACTCGGTCTTGTACGATCTTACCCTCGTACAAGTTATCTTCGTCTACCACATCACCGTCTTCATCGTAGATGTAGCCGGTCTTCTTATCGAGCTTGAGCTGCCCAACATAAGGGAGATCATCGTCAATCTCGTGGTTGTAGTACCTCAGGTTGAGGGTGGGTTTCTTAGCCATTGTCGGTTTCCTCCTTCCTGAAATCCAGAATATGGAGATCATTTTAGAGTTCTGCGACTTGCGAAATCTTCTAGGGAAGTTCTGATTAAATCGGCAAAAGCGGATGGCGATAGGTTTTCTTTCAGATGAAAGTTTGGAAATTAGAGGAATACTGTATGTATTTCCCAATTTTCAAACCGCACAGCTGGAAGAAAAGATCCGCCAGTTAAAATCCTCCGCTGACCTTTTGTGGCAGGGAAAATATTTACACTCCCGGTTCTGGAAAAAGCTATGGTCGTTTTGTTTCATGGGTTTCCGTCCCTCCCAATTCATACTTCCCGATTGATGACACGGTAAACAAGCGCCATATCGAGACCTTCCCGAACGGCATCTGCCAGCAGATCATATTGCCGCTCCTTGTACTCGTGTACATCGAACGCGCCCAGGTCTGAGAAGTCCAGGCCCTTTTGGACGCAAACGGCCCTGAGAATTTCATCACTGACCCCATGCGCGTCAAAAATGCCATGGATGTAGCTGCCGTAGACGTTCCTCTTTCCCTGCAAAGGCAGCAGCTTCTCCTGGCTGCGGCCCATATGGATTTCGTAGCCGGTATAGGACATACCGTTTAAGCCAGACAGCATTCCGGTCACGCCGCCAAAGGTACCTGCAACCTGGGTCTGTACCTTTTCTCCAAGGAAAACCGTGTCCATGTCCAGCAGCCCCAGGCCTTGAATTTCCGTGGTTCCCGCGGCCTCCACCTGATCTGGGTCGGAAACGTTGCGACCCAGCATCTGGTACCCGCCGCAAATGCCGAACACCAGCGTGCCCGCCGAAGCCGCTTTCAGAATGGCCGCCTCCAGTCCCGATTGGCGAAGCCATTTCAGGTCGGCAATGGTGCTTTTCGTGCCGGGGAGCAGAATCATGTCCGGGCTGTGCAAATCCACGACCCTGTCCACATAGCGCAGCGAACCATTTGCATACCGCTCAAAGGGGGCGAAATCCGTGAAATTGGAGATTCTGGGCAGCCGAATTACTGCAATGTCAATGCACTTTCTATCCGCAGTTCTGGCAAAGCGCTCGGTGAGGCTGTCCTCATCGTCAATGTCCACGTGGGTATAGGGAATGACCCCCGCCACCGGGACACCGCAGAGGTCCTCCAGGATGCGGATTCCCGGCTCCAGGATGGAGCGGTCTCCCCGAAACTTGTTGACGACGGTTCCCTTGACTCTGGTCCGCTCCTCTTCTTCCAGCAGAGCTACCGTTCCGTACAGCTGCGCAAAAACCCCGCCCCGGTCAATGTCTCCCACCAGCAGTACCGGCGCATCCACCAGCCCCGCAAGGCCCATATTCACAATGTCGTCCTGCTTCAGATTGATCTCCGCCGGACTTCCCGCGCCTTCGATGACGATGATGTCATATTCCTGGGCCAGGCTGTTGTAGGCATCCAGAATGGCAGGGATGTATTCCCGTTTCCTGCGGTAATACTCCATGGCATGCATATTGCCCTGCACCTGCCCGGCAACGATCACCTGACTGCCCACATCGGTGGTGGGCTTCAGCAAGACAGGGTTCATCCGCACATCCGGTTCGATCCCCGCCGCCTCTGCCTGCACCACCTGCGCCCGGCCCATCTCGCCGCCGTCCTTGGTAATGAAGGAGTTCAGGGCCATGTTTTGGCTCTTGAAAGGCGCGACCCGGTAGCCGTCCTGTTTCAGAATGCGGCACAGCCCCGCGCACAGCAGGCTCTTGCCCGCACCCGACATGGTGCCCTGAATCATGATGTTCTTTGCCATGCGCACACCTCTTTCACTGCCGCAATCAGACGTTCGTTTTCTTCATGAAGCCGCACCGCCACCCGATACCATCCGGCCTCCAGGCCATGGTAGTTGCGACAATCACGGATGGCGATTCCCCGTTCTCTCAGCCGTTGATGCAGGTCCTGTCTTCCTTGGAACAGCAGGTAATTTACCCCGGAGGGGCAAACCCAGAAACCCAGCTCTTCCAGCTGGCCTTGCAGCCATTGCCGCTCCGCAGAGATCAGCGTCCTGGTTTTCTGCAAAAATGCACGCTCCTGGAGCGCCGCCACCCCCGCCGCCTGGGCCAAGGTGGACACATTCCATGGAGGAACGGTGTGGGCCATTTTCTGAAGCAGCTCACGGTTGGAGCAAAGGCAATAGCCCAGCCGTACCCCCGCCATGCCATAGCTCTTGGTAAAGGCCTTCAGAATGAAAAGATTCAGATGTTCGCCCAGATGGGATTTCAGGCTCACACCATCATTGGACAAATCCAGGAAGCATTCATCTACAAAAAGGCTGGTGCTCTGTTTTTCACACACGGCCAGGATTTTTTCCAGCAGCGGCTGAGCAATCACCTGACCGGTGGGGTTATTTGGATTGCAGAGCAGCAGCGCATCAGGGCGGCTGTGCTCCAGCACCGGAAGGAATGCCTCTGTCAGCGCAAACTGATTCTGCTTTTCCAGGGTATGCCGCTCCACCTGGCAACCCCTCTGTTCCAGTGCCAGGGAGTACTCCGAAAAGGTGGGAGCAAGTTCCATGGCCCGCCGGGGCTGGAGGGCTTCACAGTAAGAATAAATCAGTTCCGCCGCGCCGCTGCCGCAGAGAATCCAGTCTTTGGGCACGGATTCAAATTCCGAGATCGCCTTCACCAGCTCCCGGCAATAGGGATCGGGGTACTGATGTGCCCGGGGCAAAGCGGCGGCCATGGCATCCAGAACCGCCTGGGGCGTTCCATATGGGTTGGTGTTGGCGGAGAAATCCAGCTGGACGTCTCCGCCGTAAATGTCCCCCCCATGGGGATTTGTGGTGTGATACAGCATTATAGGTTCCTCACAGGATCGTCAGTAGTTTTACGGCTGCACAGAGCATCAGGGACAGAAACGCGGTGATGTACAGCAGGCGGCAAGTTAGAATAATATCCTGGTGGGTAATTTCCCGGGTCCCATCGCCGATATATTTCTTCTTATGCAATACACCGTGATACCAGGCGTCCCCAGCCAGCCGCACCCCCAGCAGTCCCGCACAAACCGACTCCGTCTGGGCAGAGTTGGGGCTTGCGTGGTTAAATCGATCCCGCCGGAAAATCCGCCATCCATTTTTGGCGTCCAGGCCCAGCAGGGACCCCGCTCCGATCATCAGCAGAGCCGATAGCCGGGAGGGCAGGAAATTCGCGATATCGTCCATTTTGGCTGGAACCAGGCCGATATTCTTGTAGGGCGGTTCCACATAGCCCAGCATGGAGTCCATGGTGTTGATGGCTTTGTACGCAAAGCCCAGAGGCGCACCGCCCAGCGCCAGAAAGAGCATAGGGGCAACAACCCCATCGGAGGTGTTCTCTGCCACGGTCTCCACAGCGGCCCGAGTCACCCCGGCGTCATCCAACCGGATGGTGTCCCTTCCCACGATCATGGACACGGCATACCGTGCTTTTTCCAAATCCCCGGTTTCCAGAGCATTATAGACCTTCCTTGCCTCGTCTTTCAGGGATTTGGTTGCGAGAATCTGCCAGCACATGATGCTCTCCACCGTGAGACGAATCCAGGGGTTAACTTGATGGCAAAGATACAGCATCCCGGCGGGAATGGCTGTGCAAACAGCCGCCACCAGCATCCAAAGCACCGCGCCTGCTCCGATCTCACCCCGGCAGGTTTCCGGGAACATCCGCCGCACTCCCTTCTCCAAAAGGGCAATCAGTTTCCCAATTCCCGCCACCGGATGGGGAACGCTGTGGGGATCCCCCATCAGCAGGTCCAGGCAGAAGCCAATCAATAGGGCATATAGAGACCATTTCACACCCAGTCACCTCCCTGCTGCATGGTAAAAATGTAAATGGGATTCTGTCCCGTCATCAGGTGATACGTTCCTGCCTTCCGATCCCTGGCGACGCTCATGTTGACCACCTCCGTCTCGGTAAAGGGGAACGCTTTCATGCAGTCCGTCAGTTCTCCGATAGATTCCAGGGAGATGGCAGTTGCTACGATGCGGGCGTGGGGATTCTTTTTCCGAACCAACTCCAGAATTTGCCCCATCCTTCCGCTGCTTCCGCCGATAAACACATGGGTTGGGGCAGGCAAGGTCTCGCAGGCCTCCGGCGCGGAGCCGGAAACCACCGTCAGATTTTCGGCGGAGAGGGTTTTCCTGTTTTCCTCCAGCAGCTTCAGAGCAGCGTCCTTCTGTTCAATGGCATACACCCAGCCGTGCTTGGACTGAAGCGCCATTTCAATGGCCACAGAGCCGGTCCCCGCGCCCACATCCCAGCAGACAGCGTTTTCCGTCAGGCGCAGCTTGGAAAGCGCAACAGCGCGGACCTCGCTTTTTGTCATGGGGATGGTTTCTTCCCGGAGGAAAGTGGAATCCGGCAATCCTTGGGTCACTATGGCATCCGGCGTGCCGTTTTCAATCAGTGCGGCGCTGAGACTCTCATAAGTGCCTTCTGCAAGCTCAGATGCTGTGCCACTGACAATTTTCTCATCCGGGTAGCTCAGCCGCTGTCCCACATGGACGCGCACTTCTCCCAGACCAGCCTGGGTCAGAGCAGCGCACAGCTGCCCAATTCCATTTTCACCCCCCACCAGAGTGAATACCCTTCTGTGGGCGCGAACATCCGGGACAATGTTGTGAGCCCTTCCGTGGAGGCTGGTCACATACACGTCCTCGTAAGAGGTTTGCAGTCTGGCGCACAGGGCTGCAAGAGAGCTCAGGCCAGGGATCACCTCTGTTTTACATCCATCCAGCAGGGGGAGCAGCTTTTTTGTGCCGCTGAAGAATCCCGCGTCGCCGGACATCACCACAGCAAACCGTCGGTACTCCCGATGAGCCATGATAAAGTCCGCAATCGCCTGGGGGGCAATGGCGCTGTATCGGGTCTGCCCGGATGCTGCCACCGCGTCCAGCATCCGCTGAGCACCGATCAGGCAGTCCGCGTTCCGAATCGCCGCCTCCGCATCCCCGGTCATGCCCCCCCGGCTTCCCGGGCCCAGGCTCACAATGCTGACATGAGGGGTCCAAATACAGCCAAATCGTTTACATAACACTTCAATCGTTTGGGAATAGTCCACCCCATCCCGTTGGGTCGGGCGGCCAATCACCACCAGCTTCGCTCCAGTATTCCGGGCGGCAGTAGCTTTCGCCGCGAATCCTCCCGCGTCCCCGCCATCCTTTGTAACCATCCATTTAGCGCAAGTGTAGCGAAGAATTGTCTCATTCATCTCTTGAGAAAACGGTCCCTGCATGGCAATGATGTGGGCAGGCTTCAGCCCTGCGCTGCGGCAGCTTTCCAGAGAGCTTTCCATGGGAAGCACCCGGGCATAGACTCTCTCCGAAAACCCGTCCATCCCGGAAAAAGCGGCCAATTCCTTGCTTCCGGTGGTCAGAAGGACATTCCCCTCCACACTGTTCAGGAAGCTTACTGCAGCGGCGGCATTCTCCACATAGATCGCGTCTTCCGGAATTGCGGACGCGTCTCTGAGCAGTCTTAAGTATTCTGTTCCCGTTTGCTTACAGGCGTCCCCGATACTCTGGGTAATGGACTCGGCATAGGGATGGGTGGCGTCGATCACCAGATGGAAGGTATTTTCCCGCAGCAGCCGGGCGATTTCCTCCGCCGGAAGTCTCCTTGCGGAAACAGTCAGATTATCCGCCGTGGGAAGCAGTGTCTCTCCATACTCCGTCGCTACGCAGGCGGTGACGGAAAGATTCTGGGTGCTTAAGAATTCGATCAGCTCCCGCCCCTCCGTGGTTCCGGCAAAAACACAGATTTTATACATTCCGGTATCCTCTTGGTGTCACTAATTTCCCGCCGATGGATTTTGTCATGCTGTTGCCAATGAATACGGTGCAGAACATATCCACGCTCGCGGTGCGCAGTTCCTCCAGAGTCAGGACCCGGGCGTTTTCACCGTCGCGTCCGATCTGGCTGGCGATACCGCAGACCCGATTCCCGGGCAGATGCCGCAGCAAAATGTCACAGGCACGGCGGAGGTGATCCGGCCGGCCGTGGCTGGCAGGATTGTAGAGCACAATGGAGAGATCGGCTTCGGCAGCGTTTTCCAGCCGCTTTTCGATTCTTTCCCAGGGGGTCAGCCGGTCGCTGAGGCTGATCACCGCGAAATCGTGGGTCAGGGGCGCACCCAGCAGCGCTGCGCCGCTGCAAGCGGCTGTCAGGCCGGGGATGATTTTAACTTCCGGGGCAGGACTTTCTCCCCGCAGCTCATAAATCAGCGCCGCCATGCCGTAGATGCCGCTGTCCCCGGAGCAGACCATAGCAACGTTCCTCCCCTCCCGGGCAATGTCCAGCGCCATCTGACAGCGCTCTACCTCCCGGGTCATGGGGGTGGTCAGAAATTCCTTGTCCGGATACCGCTCCTTCACCAGGTCCACATACACATGGTAGCCAATAATCACATCAGAAACCCGAAGCGCCCGATCCGCCCCTACCGTCATATTGTCATAATCCCCGGGGCCAATGCCCACAACTACCAATTTACTCAAAACGTACCTCCCAATGTTCCTGGGCAATGGCAACGGTGACACCGTCCATTGCGGTTTTCTTTACCAGCAGCTTTTCCGCCCCAATCATCGCCGCCCGTTCACATACATTGTCCACACCCGTCACCCGCAGGACACGCTCCGACGGGGTAAATTCACCGGGAACCGCCCGCAGCACCTGGGCAGAGTAAAAGAAAACCGGCAGACCCCGCTTTTCGCAAAATTCCTGCAATCCGGTCTCGTCCATCTTCAGATCGATGGATGCCGCCTGCTTGATTGCCTTAGGATGAATGTCATACTCCTGGCAGACCTGGCTTACTGCCGTCTCGATGGCTTCGGCGGTGATTCCCCGGCGGCAGCCGATTCCCAGATACAGCACCGGCGGCACCAGCAGCAGCGTCTCATCAAAGGGGTTCTGCTTCTTATAAGAGATGCAGATACCCATATCTCCGGAATCTCCCGCCACCGTGCCCCTAGGCAAAGGGGTGACAATGGGATAGTCCGAGTAAATCGGCACCGGTGCTTCCAGAATCCGGGCAGAGACGTGCTTGGCGGCAGAAAGGCTTTCGATGTACAGCCCACGCCTGGCTGCCCAGGCATCTACCGAGAATTTCCGGTTCATATCCGTGGCGGTAGTGATTACCGGGGCCGCCCCCAGGAAATCCGCCAATTCTAAAGTGAGCGCATTGCCTCCGCCGATGTGCCCGGAGAGCAGGGAAATGGAGAATTTCGCCAGCTCGTCCACCACAATGACAGCAGGATCTGTCCCCTTGCTTTTTACATGAGGCGCAATTTCCCGGACGGCAATGCCGCAGGAGCCAATGAATGTAAGGACATCCGCCCACGCAAACAGGGCACCATAAAAGGGAACGGCAGGCTGCCCAATGGTGGAGAACCCTTCCTCCCCAAACCGTTCCATGGTAAAGGCCCGTATTTCGCTGCCTTCGAAAAAATCCATCACCCTGCGGGCGGTTTTACAGCCCTGGCGGCTGTAGGCAAACAGGGCAATTTTCATTTACTGGCCTCCCGGAATTCTGTGGAGAAGTCCGGCGCATACAGGCGGCTGCGTTCATACCGGTCTCCCAGACAGTCTCCTACAATAATCAGCGCTGTTTTGGAAAGATGGTTTTCCGTTACCGTCCGGTGCAGCGTCTCCACGGTACAGTGGAAAATCCGTTCCTCCGGCCAGGTGGCCTTGTAGACAACCGCTGCGGGAGTGCTGCCGGGATAGCCGCCTTCCAGCAGCTCCGCTTGCAGCTTTTGGGTCAATCCGGTGCTGAGAAACAGTACCATGGTGGCCCGGTGAGATGATAACTCCCGGATAGACTGTCCCTCCGGCACGGTTGTTCTGCCCGCCGCCCGGGTGATGATCACGGTCTGGCTCACATCCGGCAGGGTATACTCCGCCCGCAATGCCGAGGCCGCTCCACAAAAGGCGCTGACGCCGGGGCAGACATCATAGTCCATTCCCAGCGCCTCCAGCTGGTCAAACTGCTCCCGCACCGCACCGAAGATGCTGGAATCGCCGGTATGGAGACGGACGGTGGTTTTCCCCTCCCCTTCCGCCTGCTTCATGACCTCCAGAACCTGCTCCAACGTCATTTCCGCACTGTTATAAACCTGACAGCCCTGGCCCACATAGCGCAGAACCTCCGGATTCACCAGAGATCCGGCATAGATTACCACATCCGCTTCTTTCAGCAGACGAGCGCCCCGGACGGTAATCAAGTCCGCCGCGCCGCTTCCAGCCCCCACAAAATGCACCATAGGGTTTCACTCCTTCACAATGATCAAAGAATAGTAGCTGGGGTGATCCGGGAAGCTGGCGGCTCCCTGGTAGACAGTCTCCCCGGGCATACCGCAGTTTTCCACCAGAACCGCTTCCTGCCCGCTTTCCAAAATACTTCTGCGGACGGCTTCCATGTTTTTACCGGTTTTCATCAGCACTTTAGTGCCACGCAGGGAGGTGATTCCGTCCCCGCTTCCGCTGTGGTAGGTGCCCGGCAGAATGTGCAGGGGCTGAGACCTCTCTGCCAGCCCCTGACCCAGCCTGGCAGCCGCTGCGCAGAAGGAGGGGATTCCGCTGATGATGGCGGTTTCATAGCCCCTCCCAGCGATTTTTCTATGGACATACAGGAAAGTAGAGTATACAGTGGGATCGCCCAGGGTCACAAAGGCCACCTGACGGCTCTGGTCCAGCTCCAGCGCAATGGCCCTTGCAGCAGCTTCGTGGTTGCGCTCCAGTGCAGCATGGTCCTTGGTCATGGGCATGGGAACGGTCAGCAGTTCCTTCCGTTCCAGCTCTGGACAGGCTCCCAAGGCGATTTGATAGGCAACGCAGGATTCTTTCGTCTCAGCGGGAATGGCAATCACGTCGCTTTCCCGCAGAATTCTCAGGGCTTTCAGGGTCAGAAGCTCCGGATCGCCGGGGCCTACCCCTACGCCATAAAGGATTCCACTCATGTTCTGTATTCCTCTTTTCCTTCATATTGACGGTTCAGCAGCCGGATCAGTTCCTCCGCGCTTTCCGTCTGTCCCAGATATCCCCACTGATTGGAGTAGAGCACCGCGCCAATCAGGAATCCCTCTCCGGCGCGCTTCAGCAGATGGTCGTGAATCCGGGTGGTAAGCTGCTCCATAACAGCATCCAGCAGCCCCTCCCGGATCACCACCGCAAGGGCCTCCTCCGTGGTGACCGCTTCCAGGATTTCCAGCGCCGCCTCCCGGGAGATGCCCGCCCGGAGGGCGTTAGCGGCCAGGATCTCCCCCCGGCCATCGGCCCATCGGGAGTGGGTGTTCATGACCCCGGCAGCCACCTTTACAAATTTGCCGATATGCGCTACGAACAAAATCCCCTTTACCCCCAGTTCCAGAGCCATATCAATGGTCTGACCAACGAAGTTACTGCATTTGACACTTTCCGAGAAGGGAAGGGTCATGTGCTCCCGTAGAAAAGCCTCGCCGTAGTTGCCGGGGGTGACCAGCAGGTAAGCATCCCCAGATGCCGCCTTTTGTCGCATTTCCACCTGGATGCTCCCCACAAGGGCCTCCTCGCTCATGGGTTCTACGATCCCGGAGGTGCCCAGGATGGAGATGCCGCCCACAATGCCCAATCGAGGATTGAAGGTCTTTTTTGCAACTTCCGCCCCGCCGGGTGCGGAAATCACAACGTCCAAGCCACCGTGGTAGTCAGCGATTTTACACACTTCCTCCAGATTTTCCCGAATCATCTTTCGGGGGACGGAGTTGATGGCGGCATTTCCTATCGGTTGGTCCAGCCCGGGCTTCGTCACCCGGCCCACTCCTTCTCCGCCGTCAATGCGGATAACAGGTTCCTCTGCTGGCGTTACAGCTGCCGTAATATGCATTCCCTTGGTCACATCCGGGTCGTCTCCCCCATCCTTTTCAATCGCGCAGGAAACCCGGTCCAGCTCCATCCGAATATCGCAAACCTGCAAATCCAGCGGGATGCCCTTAGGCGTCTGAATCTGAATCCGCTCTTTCCTCTGGCCGGTGAGCAGCATCCAGGCAGCCGCTTTCGCTGCCGCGGCGGCGCAGGATCCGGTGGTGTAGCCCAGACGCAGCTTTTTGCCGTCTTTGATCCGATATTCTTCCATAGGATCACCGCAGAATCTGATAGAGCATGGCGTTGCAGATGGCAGCGGCCACATTGCTGCCGCCCTTCCGTCCCCGGGCCACAATGTGGGGCGTGTCCAGCTCCAAAATCAGTTCTTTACTCTCCACCACATTGACAAAGCCAACCGGAACGCCGACGATCAGCGCAGGATTCAGTTTCCCCGCATCCATCAGATCCCGGATGCAGATCAGGGCTGTGGGGGCGTTGCCAATGGCAAAAATACAGGGCTTTGGAAGCTGTGCCGCCCGCTCCATGGACACAATAGCCCGGGTAACGCCCCGCTCCTTGGCTTTCTTTGCAACCTCCGGGTCGGACATAAAGCAGTGAACCTCGCCGCCCAATTGGCCCAGAATGGTTTTGTTAATTCCTGCCTTGGCCATCTGAGTATCTGTCACAATGTCGCAGCCGCCCCGGAGGGCTTCCATGCCCTTTTGCACCGCGTGGGGAGAAAACACAAGATTGTCCGCGTAATCAAAGTCCGCCGTGGTGTGGATTGCCCGCTTGATGACAAGCTCATTTTCCGGGTCAAGCCGCTTGTCTCCCAGAAGCTCCGTGATGATGGCAAAGCTCCGCTTTTCAATGTCCATAGGGGCGATATGCTCCAGCATGGTTCTTTTCCTCCAAACAAGTGCGGTAAAAATTTATCGCGAAGGATGGATTGGCGTAAAAATGGAAATGGGGGTATCCGGCATAGAGGGTAGGCGTGGACACCACACATTCCCAATGCCTGCCGGATTGTTCCTTGAGAGCAGTAAAATCACTGCCTGGATTGGTGCAGTCCCAGTGGTGGAATTCGTGACCCCGAATCTCCTCCCCGGCTTTGCAGAGCATCTGATCCTGTTTGGCCTGCAACCGCACATAGCCAAACCGGGTCAGCTTCCCGTTGTCAAAACTCTTTCCGGGCAGGTAATCCACCATGGGAAAGTCCCCGATTTCCTCGGTCAGGTACATAAATCCGCCGCACTCCGCGATACAGGGCAGTCCTTTTGTCAGAGCGTTTTGGATGCTGTGACGCATGGAAACATTCTCACTGAGCCGTTTCCCGTACAGCTCCGGGTACCCGCCGCCTAAGTACAGTCCCTGAATGTCCTCCGGCAGAGCGGAATCCGTCAGCGGACTGAAGGGAACCAGCTCCGCGCCCATCCGGGTCAGCGCTTCCAGGCTGTCCTCATAATAAAAGCAGAACGCCCGGTCTTTTGCTATCGCAATGCGCACAGGCGCGAACCGGGGCAGCTCTACCGGCACATAGCGAATGCTTGGCGCTGCTTTAGAAAGTTGCATCAGCCCGTTCAAATCTATGGTTTTCTCTGCCTGAAGGGCCAGAAAACGCAGCTTTTCCTGCAGGTCCTCCACCTCCGCCGCTGTGACCAGCCCCAGGTGGCGGCTTTCCAACGTGCAGTCCGGCATTCCAGGAAGGAAGCCCAGGGATCGAACCTGCCCTGGGAACCTTTTTTTCATTTCCTCGGCCAATACCTTATAGGTGGACGCTGTGCATTGATTGAGGATGACCCCCTGGATCTGATTTTCCGGGCAGAAGTCCAGAAAGCCCTGGATGGCGGCGAGAACAGACAGAGAGGCTCCCTTGGCATTCGCCACCAGTACCACCGGTGTCTGAGTGATCTGGGCTATGGAGTAGGTGCTGCCCCGGGTCGATGTCAGCCCCATCCCATCATAATAGCCCATGACCCCTTCCAAAATGCTGATGTCCCGGTCCGCTCCGTTCTGGGAAAGCAGGAACCGCAGGGTGTTGTCATCGAAGAAATAAGAATCCAGATTGGTACTTTTGGCTCCGATAACCCGTCTGTGAAACATGGGATCGATGTAATCCGGACCGCATTTGAAGGCTCCGATCTGCAAGCCCCGATTCACAAGGGCTTGCAGAACAGCACAGGTGACGGTAGTTTTGCCGCAGCCGCTGCCCGTACCGGCAAAGAGGATTCTGGGAATCCTGGATTCCACTTCTCACTCCCCCTGGCTCAAAGTCAGCGTGGTACTGTCAAAGCGCAGGGTGTACTCCACCAGATGGGGCGTACTCATGGCGGTTGTAGAAGCACTGACGGCCAGATCCTGATCCAGCGTCACCGGGATTTCAAAGGTGGAATTACCCTCCATCTGAATGGGGTCATACTGGACGCCGTCCAGGATCATGTATTCATAATTGGGGCTGCTCCAGACAATCGTGGCAGTCAGGGCTTCCCCATCGGAAGCAAGCATAGCAGGAGAGCTGACGCTGGCCCGACCGGACCCGCCGATCAGTTCTACCGCACAAGTGTAATTCCCCGTCTGGGGGATGGGATTGCACACACTGACCTTGTGGTCGTACCAAACACCCTTTTTGCCAATCAGAGCAAGGTCAAATTCTTCTCCCAGATCAGTGACTGGGACGTCAAAGCCAAATACTTCCTCGCTGAGGCCGTCGCTGTAGGTGACTGTGTCCACCGTATGCTCCAGCCAGACCGCTCCGGGCTGTTGGGCCTGCTCCGCAGTTCCAAGGTAGAGGTTGACGATTCCTTTCGATTGCAGGCTCACATGGAGGGTTTGCACACCGTCCTTTACCGTCAGCGTACCTTTGCGGTCACAGGCTTCACTGGCCTGGAACATACTGCTGTCCGTTTCAAAGTCTACCGTGTATACGCCATCCGGTAATACCTTTGGGGACATGACAGGTTCTGTCTCCTGGGCCGTTTCTTCTGTGGTGGCAGCTTCCTCTGTCACCACAGGGGCGGAAGTCTCCACTGAGGCGGAGATGGCTGGCTCAGTTGCGGGGGCTGCGGCTGCACAGCCTGTCAGCAGCGAAGTAGTCAGCAGAAGGGTGATCAGAATACTTGTTTTTTTCATAAAATCATTCATCCTTTCCCGGGTTTTCCTGTGAAAAGCCTTCCTGTGAAGAAGCGCTTTTCACAGGAAAGTCCCCAATACCCGGAGGCAAGCTGCCTCCGGGTAACATAGATTAGTTCATTGCATCCTTTGTATGGGCAACATACAGGTCTTGTATGGCTTCAATACCGCCAAGACCCGCAATCTGGGCATCCACCTTATCGAAGCATCCGGCGGCTTCAAACATGCTCTTCCAGGAGTCCTCATCCTCACCTGCCATGTCGTTATTGGCATGGTCACCGGCCACTACCATCAGGGGACGCAGAATTACCTTGCTGTAACCGGCATTCTTCACAGCTTCAATGACAGCCTCACAGGAGGTTTCCTCCGGCTCGCCCTCCACAGTGCCGATGAAGACGTTCTTGTAGCCCAGCTTCTCCATCTGGGTCTGCATCTGGCTGTATGTCACCTTCGCCACATGGGCGGTGCCGTGGCCCATCAGCACAAGGGCGGTGCCCGCCTGGGCTGCCGCATCCGGATTGGCAAAGCCGGCGATTTCCATGGCCTGGGCGACAACCGCCTTGGCTACTGCTTCCTTGTCGGCGTTGATGACCGTGGCATCAGAGCCTACCTCGCCCAGCAGAGGCTCAGCAATGCGGATGGTCTCAATCTTGTCCTCATAGGCTTCCAGGGCATCTACCATCTCGTCATATTCTGCGCCGTGCATCAGATGGGTGGGCTGGACAACCAGTTCCTTGACGCCGTTTGCCACAGCCCTCTCCAGCGCCTGGTCCATGTTGTCAATGAACTCGCCGTCTCTGGCCTGCACATGGTTAATGATAATCTGGGCGGTAAAAGCCCGGCGCACAGCCCAGTCAGGGAAGGCCTCCTGCAAGGCATCTTCCACGCTCTTGATGTCCTCTACCCGGCTCCCGTTAAAGGAAGTGCCGAAGGAAACTACCAGAATCTCCTTCTCACCGATTTCATCGGCGTTTCGGGGATCGTCCAGGCTGGCATCACCGGTGTCCCTGCCGAAGTAATCCGGGTCGGCCTCCTCCCCCTCCACCATTTCCTTCTGAGCATCACTTAGAGCGTCCCAGCCGGCCTTGGCGGCGGCACACTGAACGTCGGTATCTTTGGTGCGCTGCTGGACGTAAATTGCATCAATCAGTTCAGCCACAGCATCGGCGGCGGCCTGGTCGTCTGCCACAGCTTCTGTTTCCGGTGCGGCGGTGGTTTCCGGGGCTGCGGTCGCGGCAGTGGTCGCAGGTGCCGCTGTTTCTACAGGCGCAGCCGCGCCGCCGCAGGCGGACAGCAGCATTGCCATCGTCAATACAGTGGCAGCACATTCGCATACTTTTTTCGTGTTCATGATGTTTTTCCTCCTTGTGTCCTTCGCACAATAGATTTTTTATGAACAGAACACGGTTCGGCGCGCAATGCGTCAGGCATCCGGAAAAACGCACGGACAAAAGCGATACGAAAAAAGAGACTTTCCCTGGAGGAAAGTCTCATCGCATCACCTTAGGCTACCGCACAAAGCGGTAGTGTTCGGTACGGCCAATTCCTCGTGACCTGGGCTATGGAAACTCTGAATCAATCGTCTGCGGCTGAGCACCAGATCTTTTACCCCATCTGCGCAGTTCTTAAAATGGGAAATACATCCAGTATTCCCACATTTTAAGAACCTTCAACTGTGGCAAAATCTCTCGGTGTCAGCTCTTGCCGATTGAATCCGAGCTCCCTAATCCGCCCCGTACCAATGGCTGGCAGGTTTCCTGACTTTCGGGTCATCACAGCGCTGCGCCTTCTCACTTTCGCAATGGCATCATGCAGCGTGCTCTCCGGTTCACAGTGACGAGATCGTACAGGTTTTTCACCTGTTTCCCTTTTACCCTCTGCCCCACGAATCCGTGAAACAGAGGCACCAACCATCTTTATATTCAGTTCGTACACATTATAACAGCATTCCATTTGAAATGCAACGGTATTTTACGCTATTTCCGGAAATCCGTTTGCAGCTTGCCCAGGGCTATTGCCGCCTCCAGGATTTCCTGCATTCTTCGGTTACATGGGCCAATTTCACAGCCCGCGTCAATCACCTTCTGGCATTCTCTCACTTTTGCCATAGTCCGGTCAAAACTTTCGTCGCTGATTTCATGGAAAGGCTTCTCTGTAATGACCTCTGAGGCAAGGAGCCGGGCAAGCCGATAATCCAGATCGTTGGTATAGAGGATTCCGGCGCAGAAGGGGATATTCTCCTTTTGCAAGCGGCGGTATACCGGGATTCCATGACCGCAGGAGGAAAGTACCAGAACCTCCGGTTTTCCTTCCGGTCGGGGAAGCTCAACGCTCCCGAAGAAGGGATCATAATACCCTTCCGCAATGTCGTACAGCTCCCTGATTTTCTGTTCCTCGAAGACCTCCTCCGGAGTGCCAAAGCTGCCGATGGTATCTCCCCTGACGCAGATGATCTTGTCGGAAATTTTCTGAGCCAGGTCAATTTCGTGGAGGGACATAATGACCGTGATTCCTTTCTCTTTTGCCATGGAGCGGAGGATGACGAGCAATTCCAGCTTGTGACGGATGTCCAGGTAGGAGGTCGGTTCGTCCAGAATGATAATTTCCGGCTCCTGACAGATGGCTCTGGCCAGCAGAATCCGCTGCCGCTGGCCATCGCTGATGGTGCCAAAGTCCCGGTCTGAAAGCTCCTGGGCATGGACAATTTCCATGGCAGCGCTGACCTTTTCCTCATCCTCCTTCTTAAGCAGCCCCAGGCGGCCTGTGTACGGGTAACGCCCGGCAGCCACAACGTCCCGGCAGGTCATCAGTTCCGGCCGCATCCGCTGGGTCAGCACCACTGCCATCCGGGTTGCCAGGTCCTTGTAGGAAAGGCCGCCAATGCTTCGGCCATCAATTTCCACGGTACCGGAAATGGCTTTCAGCTGCCGGGTGATGGATTTGAGGATGGTGCTTTTTCCCGCGCCGTTGGGGCCGATCAGGGTCACGATCTCGCCCTTGGCAATACCGATGGTAATGTCCCGGATCAGGGGCTTCCCGTCGTAGCCAACGGTAAGCGCTCTGGTTTGAAAGTAAAAATCCGCCATGTTATCTCTCCCTGTTCCGCCGAAGCATCATGAAAATCACGACTGGCGCGCCAAACACGGAGGTAACTGTGGAAATGTTCAGTTCCATAGGCGCAAAAGCTGTGCGGGCAATCAGATCGCAGCCCATACAGAACACCGCGCCCCCCAGAAATACCGCCGGAATCACCACAATGGGCCTCCCGGTATTCAGCAGCCGCTTGATGAGATAGGGAACCGCGATGCCCACGAAAGAGATCGGCCCGGCAAAGGCGGTGACGCAGGCAGAGAGAATACTGGATAGTACAATCAGCGCCACACGAAACACCTTTATATTCACGCCCATGCTCTGGGCATAGGCTTCCCCCAGCTGATAGGCACCGATGGGCTTGGACAGAAGAAATACCGCCAGGGTCGTGACCCCTACAAGAATTGCCGCGATCCCCACATTCTCCCAGCTCATACCGGAAAAACTGCCCAGACTCCAGCCGTGGAGGTTCACAATGTCACTATCCTCCGCAAAGGTGACAACAAAATCCGTGATTGCTGAGCAGATATACCCAATCATGATACCCGCCACCAGCAAGGTTGCCATGCTTCTCAGCCGCCGGGACATCATCAGGATGAAGCCTACAGAAAGCATTGACCCAACAAAAGCCGCAATAATCAGCGTCCAACTGGACACCACACCAAAGGCGCCAATGAAGTAAATCATCGCCAAGGCTACAACCATTTTTGCGCCAGAGGAGATTCCCAGCACAAAGGGTCCTGCGATAGGATTGGCAAAGAAGGTTTGCAGCAGGAAGCCGGATAGGCTCAGTGCGCCGCCCAGCAGTGCGGCCATTAGAATCCGGGGCAGCCGAATCCTCCAGATGATATTCACCTGGGTAGGGTTTCCTTCCTTATAAAGCAGGATTCGGACAATCTCCCCAACGGAAATTGGCACACTTCCGATATTGATATTCAGCACCATAATCATGCAAAGCGCAGCCAGCAGAGCAATAAAAACTACGCTGCACAGCACTCTGTGGCGATAAGTGTGGAGATTCTCTTGTTGCATAAGCGCTCCTATTTCAGTCTATACAGGAAGTTCATGTCCTCCTGCCCGGTCAGTATGTGATGAAAGTCCGCGATCAGTTCCCCAGTGATGTCCGTGGCCTGGAACAGGTATTTGCCCGTACACCATACATTTCCGTTCTTCACCGCCTTAAAATCCGCAAAAAGGCTGTCCTTGGCAATCAGCTCGTCAATGGTATAGATGGGATCGTCAATGGCCGCGTTGTAAATCAGATAGTCCGCGTCTGCGGCGGCATTGTAAAATTCCTCCATGGTCACCGATACAGAAGATCGCCTGCTTTCCGGATCTTCATTGCCCACAGCAATGTAGTTTCCTCCGGCAATCTCAATCATCTTTGGCACATAATCCGATGATGTGCGGACATTGACACTGCCGCTGGAGGTAAGGTAAAAGAATGCCACCGTTTTTTCGGTATTCTCCATATCCGCAAACTGGGAAATGGCATCCGTCTGCGTTTTGAAAAAAGCCTCTGCTTCCTGTTCCTTATCCAGCATCACACCATAGAGCTTCACCCATTCCGTACGGCCCAGAGGATGCTTCTCATAGCTGGTATGTTCGATGAATACCGGAATGCCCAGCTGTTCCATCATTTCCTGAACCTTGGGCACATGGAGGATCATAGTAGACACAATGGCCAGGTCGCACCCTTCCTCCACTATCCGCTCATAATCTGGCTCCGAATAACCGCCGGAAAAAAGCATTTTACCCTCATCCATAGCTTTTACCGCATTCTCCACATACCATCCGTTCTTCTTCGTGCCAACAAGCCGAATATGATTCAGACCGTCAAGCTGGTCAAACAAGGCCATAGCAGAAGTGGCCTGAAGGTAAATTTTGTCCAGGGGCTGTTTCAGAACCATCACAGAATCATCCAGATTCTCCGGGACCGGCATATCTTCCGGAACCACCAGATATTTGCAGCCGTCGGCTACCGCAATGAGGGCGTAGCCGCCTTCATAGTAGTCCACCGTGAACTGGGTTGCGTATTCCAGCTCTATACTGGATTCCCAGGTAAGGCCGGAAATCTCCTTTCCCGCCGGAGCAGGCTCTTCCGCAGGAGCCGGAGGAGCAGAGCATCCAGCCAGCATCACAGCAATCAGGATCAGCACAATCACCTTTTTCATCCGATTTCCTCCATTAAAAGTGGTTATTCCTTTGTCTCCCAGTTCCCAGAGGGGGAACGGGAACCGGGGCAAAGGATTCCAGCTGTATCGGCAGCGGTCTGCAAACGGCAATCAGCAGGCCGCCAACACGTGAAAAAGCCATGGCAGCATAAGCTGCCATGGCCGTATTTCCATAACAAATCTTCCCGTCCATTCCATAACCACGCAGAATGCACAGGTATTTTATTCAAGCAGGTCTCCTGACTTGCGCATCCAAAGCTGCCCCGCTGCCTTCTCAGAATTTCTTCCAATGACTGACTTTCGTCCTGCGGGCGCCTCCACGCATACAGTGGCGGTACCGTTCCGGATTCTGACCGGATTTCCTATTCTCCGCCAGTTCTGAAGCAAAGCAGGCGGCACTTGAATCGTATATGAAATTGCACATATCATACATCCTGAAACCAGGTTTGTCAATAGCATGTACGCTCCAGCCGGGGAAATCCCAGCACTCTCTGCGCGTAAGCGTCAAATAGCGAGGTACCTCCTGGCAGTGAAACTGACTACCGTGCAGAAAGCGGCAGATTTGCCCCGGTTGCCAGAAATCTTTGCTTTTCAAGTCTTTTCAATAAAAAAATAAAAGTGCGTAACCGTTTATATCAACGATTACACACTTTTGTGGCGGAGGCTGTGAGATTCGAACTCACGGTGGATTGCTCCATCACCAGTTTTCAAGACTGGCTCCTTAAACCACTCGGACAAACCTCCAACTGGAGAAACTATATCATTTTTCGGCGGGAAAGTCAAGGGTTTGGGCAGCTTCTGATTTAGTGCTTGACAAAGAGGCCACAATATGCTAGAATACTTTGGCAATGAAGTAAATATATTTTTTATTCGGAGTGATACCCAAGAGGCC
>DLAP01000022.1 GCA_002493965.1 Clostridiales bacterium UBA7044 | reverse complement strand
TACCCGGAACACCCGGTCAACCGATGCCGTCAGATTGGAATTGTGCGTAATCATCAAAATAGTTTGCTGATACCGACGGGCTGCTTGCGTCAGCAGAGCGATCACCTCACTGCTGTTTTTGCTGTCCAGGTTGCCGGTAGGCTCGTCTGCCAAAATCAATTTTGGCTTCGTGATAAGCGCCCGGCCAATAGCCACCCGTTGCTGCTGTCCGCCGGACAGTTGACTCGGCAAGTGGTGCCGTCGTTCTGTAAGGCCCAGCACTTCCAAAATTTCCTCCACTTTCGCCTGTTCCGGCTTTTTGTAATCCAATAAAAGCGGGAAAATGATATTCTGCTCTACATCCAACTCCGGGACAAGCTGAAAGGACTGGAAGATGAAGCCGATATTCCTGCGGCGGAAAATCGTGCGTTTTTCCTCCTTCATAGAAAATAAATCCTGGCCGTCGATCTGAATCTTACCAGATGTAGGCGTATCCAGCGCGCCAATGCAGTTAAGCAGAGTGCTTTTGCCAGAGCCGGATTCTCCGACTACCGCAGCAAACTGTCCTTTCTCCAGAGAGAAGGAGACATTTTTTAAGGCGTCCACCTTGGCTTCACCAGAGCCATAGGTTTTACAAAGTTGCTGTACTTTCAAAATTTCCATAGGTCTAACCTCCTTTTCTCTCAGAATAGCAGGAACAGCTTACTTTCCGGTGAATTTAACCTTGCGATTCTGTAAGATTGGTGAAGAAGGAGATGGTGAAAGTTGTTCCTTCGCAGGGAGTGCTGACTACGGAAATTATTCCACCCTGGCCTTCTACGATTGCTTTCGCAAGCGGCAGGCCCAGTCCTACACCGGTATGGTCGCTGGAATGTTTGCTCCGATAGAATCGCTTAAAAATGTGGTGGATGTCATCTTGAGAAATCCCGCATCCATTGTCTGAAACGCTGATCCGCAGCATATCCGGGGAGCGTTTCCACTCTACGCAAATCAGTCCGCCGCGCCCGGTATGATCCAGCGCATTTTTAATAAGATTGCCGATTGCTTCGCTGGTCCATTCAAAATCGCAGGTAAGCATTTCATCAGGCGGGCCTGACAACATGATCTGCTTTCCTTCCATTTCTGCTCTTGTCGCAAAAGGTGCCTGCGCCTGCCCTAACAGTTCCGTTACGAGAATTGGCTTCTTTTCAAAAACAATACTGCCAGCATCCAGCCGTGCCATCTTTAATAATGCTCCGATTAACTGCTCAATCCGCTGTAAAGAGGCCATTGACTTTTCTGCAAAAGAAGTTACGGTATCCGGCTGATCCGGCTCGTCCATAATGATTTCGGTATACATGGAAAGCGCAGCCAGAGGTGTTTTCAGCTGATGAGAGATATTTGACACCATTTCCTGCAAAAACTCTTTAGACTTATGTTCATTTTCGTTTTTTGCCTGCAAAGCGACAGCCAATTCTTCAATTCCGCCGAACATCTGGTATAGCAGGCCGTTTTCGTTTTGCGGCAAATGATTTTGGAAAATGCCGTCCGAATATTCATTCACTGTGCGGATAACAGTTTGATACAGCGCATCCTGGCGATGCAGATATATGGCAGAGCCAAAAAGCACAGCGAATCCAAGCAGGAAAAGAATCACACAAGTGAAAATCCCAAACGAAATTGCTGTCTGTCTTGCCAGCGGTGACAGCGGCAGCGGTGTGGCACTTGTATGTCCGATCTGTTCCATAAATGTCAAACCGTTTGTGCTGATAGATTCGCTTTTCATAGCTTCTGCAACAACTTCCGCAGAAACTCCTTGCTCCAAAAGAGAGGAAGCAAGAGAGGCTTCTTTTTCCAGAAGAAGCTCTTGTGCCTGCCGGGTATGCTGCCAAGTCATAAGGATGGAAAATAACAACAGCACGAGAGCAATACCGCTCAAAAACAGGAAATAGAAACGAGCACGTTTTTCACGCAGAAAACTCATCGCACAGCCCCCTTTCCATCCTTCCATTGATACCCAAATCCCCGGACAGTCAACAGGTGAGCTGGCTTGGATGGATCGTCCTCAATTTTTTCCCGCAAACGGCGGATATACACTGACAAGGTATTATCGTCTACAAAATTGCCGCTACCATCCCACAAAAGATCCATGATGCGGCTGCGGGGAATGGTGATCCCTTCATTCTTCAAAAACAGGCAGAGCAGTCTGTATTCCATGCTGGTCACTTCCAAAGGCTGGCCGTTCAGCATGACACGGCTTGTGACAAGATCAATGGACACCGGGCCGGAACGCAGGATGTCAGCGCGTGGCTGCTTTTGTAAGCCGCTCCGGCGCAGCAGCGCCCGGATACGGGAACACAATTCCCCCAGCTTGAAAGGCTTCGTGATGTAATCGTCTCCGCCGCAGTCAAGTCCACGAATCACATTGACTTCCTCATCCGATGCTGTCAAAAACAGAATCGGTATCGTGACATTCTGGCGGCGAACCGCTTCGCAAACCTCAAAACCAGTCCCGTCCGGCAAGGTCACATCCAAAATCAACAGGTCAAAGCGGTCAAGCTCTGGCAGCAAGGCGAGAGCTTCTTGAACGGTACGGGCAACCTCCACGGAATAATCATTCTTTTTCAAAGAATAAACCAGCCCATCCACCAGGCTGAAATCATCTTCTAAGAGCAATAGGGTTATCATTCTGATCCCTCCATTCATTAAGAGTGAGAGTACATAAGTAGATTATATCATAAAGTGGCTTGAAGCAACCTTACGGGTTTGTAAGGAAGCTGATTGTGCCGAAGTTATCTTGGATTCGGGATAATATTGGCAAGCGATGCCTGTGGCTATCCAGATAGCCCCACGCGCTTGTTGAGGGAAGTCCCCCAAGCCCCCTTTGAACACAGATTTTCAATCTGTGGCTGCGCGTTCTGGCGAACGCTTTTGACCACGACCGGCTCACCGCTGGCCGTGGTCTTTTTCTTTCTGTTGCGGTTCGGTCTGCTCCATCGCCAGGACCCGATCCACATTGTTCTTGACCGTCAGCAGCTCCCGCATGGCGGCGCGGGCCTGCCGGTACTCGGCATAGGCTGCTTTTTTATCTGCCAGCAGCTTGGCATACTCAGCCTGAAGCTCCTTGACCGTGGGAAGCTTTTTCACGTTCAGCTCGTTGAACGCCTCCTTGGCGGCCTGGTGCAGCAAGATTTCTTCCTCATGCTCCTGCCGGAATTTTCTTGAATACCCGGCCTTGCGGTAGGCCACATAAGTGTCGCGGGTCTTGGCGTAGTTGACGATGTGGGTGCGCAGTACGGCAATCTCGGCCATGCGCTTTTCGGCGGCCTTGATCTGGTCGGACAGCGCGTGGTAGCGGGCCGTCGCCTCTGTCGTTTTGGTTTCCAGATCGGCATAATCCAGCAGTCCGTGTTCGGACAGGTAGTTGAGGGTCTGCGCCATCTGTTTGAGGTTGAACACCTTCGCCCAGCGGGCATACCCGGCACCTTTCCCGGCCTGCAATTTTGCCTGGATGTCCACCAGCAGATTGACCTTGGGCGGGGCGACCTGCGGGACAGCTTGCTTGCGGGGCGTATGTTCTTTTTGGCCGGAGAGGACCGCCAGCAAATCGTCCAGCGTGTAGCCATCTCCCAGCCGGTCAAAGCGGACGTTGTTGCCCCAGCCCTCCGCGCTGATAGAGATGGTCTTGCCCCGCCGGTGAACGGTAAAACCGTCCTGCTCCAACAGGCGCAGCAGCTCCTCCAGGCTGGCCGGTTTCTGTGCCAGCGCCCGGTCGATGGCCTGGCGCAGCTGCTCCTTGTGGGAGGGCTTGACCGCATCGCCCAGCCACTTGTTGTAGCTCTGACCGCGCCGCTTGGGAACCTCCACAATGGAGTAGCCGTTCTCGATGCAGATGGTATCGCTCAGGCGATGGACAGCGCGGGTGCTGCCCCAAAAGTTGCGGAACTTGCGGTCACATTCCAGCGTGGTGGAGTTCCAGATAATGTGGTTGTGGACGTGAGCCTTGTCGATGTGGGTGCAGACGATGAAAGCGTGCTTGCCCTTGGTGAATCGCCGGGCCAGCTCCACGCCCAGGCGGTTGGCTTCCTCCGGCGTGATCTCGCCCGGCACAAAGGACTGCCGCAGGTGGTAGGCAATCACATTGTCCGCACCGCGCACCCGGCCGGTGCGGGCGGCGTAGGTCTGCTTGTCCAGCAGGAACTGCGCGTCGGCCACGCGGCTGTCGCACTGGTAGCTGGTGATGAGCCTGCCGTGGTCGGTTTTGTCTGGATTTTTTACATAGTCGATAATGTCGCTGATGGCCTTGCCGACCGTGCGGCCCTTGCCGGCGTGCAGCGGTATGATGCGGGTGGTGGCCATGTGGGGTCCGCCTCCTTTCCAAAAAATAAGCGGCCTGCTTATCACAGACCGCATCGGTTTACTCTATATCAGTTTCCTCGTCCATATAAAAATCGAAATCTTCCTCAAAGCCATCTTCCAATTCATCCAGTTCTATCCTGGGCGGGAACCGCATTTCATACTGCTCCGTTGCCAAGGCCCGCACGGCATCCCGCTTGTCCTTCATCCGTTTCTTCAACCACGAAAGTTGTTCTTTGGATAATCGCCTGGGAAGGTTGACAAGCCGGGTAAGCGCCATTTCTTCTGCCTGCTTTTCTGGCGGGAGAGCGGCGCAGGTTTTACAAATGTGCGCGGCGTGTCCCTTGCCAGAAAACTTTTCGTTTGCCTTATACTCGCCACAGACCTTGCAGTAGTGTCCACGCTTTTTCATACCGTGCCCTCGCAACGAGCGAACAGCTGACGGACCGCAGCCATGACCGTATCCCAGCCAAGGTCGGACGCATAGGAGAACTTTTTCTGATAGGCCGCCCACAGGTCCTGCATGACCGGGCTGTTCTCCACTTCATCAAAGACTTCGGCGGCCTCGGCCAGATGGCGCTCGGTGCCGCGCTTGTGGGCTGTCGCCAGCAGCGCGTCATGGAGAACGTGCGGGTCCAGAGTGCTGCCATAGAGTTGTTGCAGGATGGCGATGTCGTAAAAATCTCTCATACGGGTGTTGGTCGTGGTGCGGGTGATGATGGTTTCCAGCTTTTCAGCCAGCACGGTCTCCAGGTTATAGGCCCAAACATCAATGGAGCGGTCCTCCAGCATGAGCTTGAAGCTGTACCGCACCTCTTTAGGGGTGATGGCGTCGCCGGTGGAAATGTCGATTTTCAGCGGGGTGCGCACCCCGTCAAAGAGCGTTGTCATCGTGACCCGGATACCGGGATATTCCGCTTCATCCATGATTTCTGAAATTTTTTTCACCTGGAAGGTAACGCCGTCATCAATGGGAACGGCGATGATCTCGGCCATCATGTTCTCCACATCCTCTATGCTGACGTTGGCTCCCTTGACCGTTGCGTCCAGGTCCATTGTGGAGCGGGCGTCCAGACCGACCATCGCGGCCACCAGCATCCCGCCCTTGAGGATGAATTTGTCCCGGTAGGACGAGAGAGAAATGCGTTCCAGAAAACGCTCCATCATATAGTTGCGCATCAAAATCTGCGCATCCGCAGCATTTTTCTTTGACAGGTTGCGGATCAAATCTTTCAGCTGTCTGGCTGTCTTTATCATAACAGTACCTCCAAATACTGGCGTAAAATCTTCTCGACCCGGAACAGTTTGGCATAGCGCACCAGCGTCCGCAGGTCCTTGTCTTTCCGGCGGGCATACGCTTTCAAAGCGTCCTGGAATGTCTGCATCTCGATGTGGCTCCGGCTGCGCAGCACATCGCAGATCGTCCGTTCCATATCATAGACCGGCACATCGTGGCCGAAGGGGGTTTGCGCAGTTGTCAGGCCGACCTCATGCAGCTCCGCCTTGATGGTAAAGACCTGGACGCCCTCGTCCTTGAGCCGGGTGGGGTTGTACCCTGTCTTGACCGTGACAGAGTAGGCCAGCGGCTCCCGGTCGGTCAGGTCGTGGAAAAACAGCGCCGTTTCATGGGAAAAAACTGCCTGCGGACAGCGAAGATGCAGCAGATACATGGCGTCCACCCAGGCATCTTTGGAAAGATAAATCCCATGCGCCGCCTGTTCCAGCCCACGAGACTGCACGAATTGATAAAAAACAGGTTTTGAGATCCCGGCCGCGAGGGCCTGCCCGGTGCGCAGCATCCCGTCCTGACGTTCCATCAGCTGGTCTAACTGTTGAAATTGGCTCACGTTCTTCACCTTCCTTTCATGCTAATATTATACGCGAAATTAGCACGAAAGTAAAGTCAAAAAATTGCCGGGCAATCACTCCCGGCAATTCTTCGCTTCCAATTCAACCGTACACCGCGTCCCGGATCGCAAACCGCAGGTTCTGCACCTTACCCACCAGCCAGGCGGCGGCCATCGGAAGGCCCAGCGGGCTGACCAGGAAGGCAATCACCAGCAGGATCACGCCGTTTTGTGGCGAGTAGGTCACAAGCACCGCGATCCCCAGCAGCGCCACCACCGTAGAGGCCAAGCCGAAGATAAAGCTGGAAACATACAGCAGCCCGAAGCACAGCCAGGTGAACAGCATCAGCGCCAGCACCACCGGCGCGGCAAGGATTTTCAGCCCCAATTTCAAAATAAACAGTACCGCTCTCATTTCAGCGCCTCCTTCCGCCAGTCCAGGTATGGCTGGCACAGTTCCTCTACGGCCTTTTCGTCCGCCTCTGTGACCTCCCGGCGTCCCCGCGTCCGGCAGATCATGGCAAAGTCCTGAAAATCCGAAAGAAGTATATCGAACAGTTCCTCCGGGGTCCGGCAGAGAATGCCGTCCACGCAGTAGCGGGAATCCTTGTCCCAGGTCAATCGGACATAGCCGCGTTTACAAGGGAGAACTTCTTCCTCCGGGTCACGCAGCAGATACTCTTGAAACAACTCCAAGATATTTTCAAATGTCAACATCAGCCTTCACCTCCGTTTCTGACTCCATTATCGCCTGCGGCCCGCAAAAGTGCAACGATACGGGCAAAGAAAAAAGAGGGAGGCCCGGCGCAGCCGCACGCACGCGCCGTGCCTCCCTCACAGCTGGGGCGTATGCCCCTGTCACGACAGCTTTGCCAGCTGGGTCAATATCCGATGCACCCCGTCCCACAAAGCCTCCTGCCGCCGGGATATATCCTCAAGGTCGGCGTCGTAAATGCGCCCGGTTTCATGCACACGGCGGGTCAGCTGGTTCAGGTTGTTGCTGGAATAGCGCATCAGGGACACCAGCTCCTTCAGCTCCGGCAGTTCCAGGCGCACCACATAGCCGTCCAGGGCCATCTTGCGCAGATAGGCTTCCCGGTTCTTTGTCCCCAGCTGGGCCATCTTCTGCTCGATCAGCGCCAGTTCCTCCGGCGAGACCCGGAAGTTCAGCTGCACCTCCCGTTTGCGCTTGGGGGCGCTCATCGCTCCGGCTCCTTTTTCTTACGAACGGGCGCTTTCTTTTCAGCGGAACGTGGCTCCTGCTTCAGCTGGCGGCGGACCGAAGGGCGGCGCTGGCGCAGCTCTTTGGAACGATCCTCGCTGGCCAGGATGGTAACATAGGTGCCGGGCAGGTCCTTCATGCCGGTGATCGCCAAGCTGCGGAACGGCAGCAGCGCCATCAGCTGGTCGTGGGCCTGGGTGCCGGCGCGGGCCAGAAAGTCCGGCGAAACGCGGGCCATGTAGTGGGTGCCGTGGGGGCTGTTGGGCGTATCCGGCGCACGAAGCTCCTGCAAGAGCCGGGCGGCCTCGGCGTGGATTTCCTCCGGTGTCAGCGGCTGGAGCCGCAGATAATCCTGCCGCGCCTGGCTCAAGAACAGATCGACCAGGCCGGGGTGGCTGTCCACCACGAAGTCCAGGTTGCGGTCTCCGCCGAAGCCGTCCGGGTTGGGCGGGATGTCCACCGTTTTGGCCCACGCTTTGTTGGCCGGGCTGAAACGCTCATCCCACTCTTTCTGCTGCACGGTATTTGCCAGCACATAGAGGATGCGGGTGTAGCCGAACTGCTCGATCACCTGGGGCACCGCATCCTTGTCCAGCCGGTTGTCCCGGTAATGTTCCGAAATGGACGCCTCGATGGCCTCCTTGCAGGCGATGTTGGCGCGCCGGGACGCCCGGTACAAATCCAGGTCGCCCTGTTCGCGGGCATAGGCGGCGTCGTGCCGGTAGAGCGGCAGTTCCCGCTGGGCGTCCAGTGCCGCCTCGGCCCGCTGCTCGATGCTGTCCCGCACCACATCCATGTAGGAAGTTTCCCGGTCAGAAAACTCCTTGTAGACATCGGCCAGCGGGGACGACGACGCCAGCAGCGCGGCGGCCCGGCTTTGGGGCAGATCCAGCTCCTCCATCGCCATCAGGATGTCCTCCCGGACCGTGTACTCATAGGTATGCTTTAGAATTTCCTCCGGGGGCTGGCTTTTCAGCCAGTCCCGGAACTTGTCCTGTTCGGCGGCCATCTTCTCATAGAGGGCCGTGTTTTTGTCGGTATTCATGTTATCGCACCTCCTGTTCGTGGTGTTTGGGTTTCTTTTCGGGGCAGCGCGGCGGCACCGGGCGTTTCAGACCCTCCAGCACCGAGGGGCGGCTGCTCTTGGCAAGCACCGCCTCCGGCGCAGGGCGGCCCCGGCCGTCCATGTTCAGCAGTACATCCAGCTCGGCCAGCCGGGCGGATTTGTCCCGCAGCTCCTGCTCCTGTGGGAAGGGCTTGCCCACCTCTGCCTTGGCGGCGGCCTGCTGCTGGTAGAGATTGTCCAGCTGGTTCTTCACCGCTTCCAGCCGCTGGGGCATCTGACTGAGCGCATTGTCGATACGGGTGAGATTTCCACGGGGGTCTGTGCCAAGCGTCGCCCGGTGGGTCATCTGGCCTTTCAGCAGGAGCATATACTCCTGCCGGAAAGCGTCAAACGACACCGACATGGTGAAGCCCCGGTAACTGCCCACCGGCACCGGGTCGGCCCCTTTGACCTCCTTGCAGGCGTCCAGCAGCGCGGCCCCAGCGTTTTCCTTGTCGGTGAGGGTGTCGCCACGGACTTCCATCCCGGCAAAGCCGTCCTCCGGGTGGGGATGGGCGGCCAAGGTCGCCATATCGGCTTCCAGTCCGGCGATAAACCCCTTGTTTTTCTCGATCTCCTCCGGGAAGGTTTTCAGTAGCTGGTCCTCCAGGCGGTACTGTTTGCTCTGGTGGTCGGCCTTCATCAGCTTTAACCGCGCCACGTCCACATCCAGGTCCATGCGTTCCTTGATGCGCGGGTCCCCGGCGCACAGCGCCTTGATCTCGGCAAAGGACAGCGCCGTTTCGTCCACATCGTCGCAGCTTCGCACCGGCGATTTGGAGGTCATGATCTGGCTGATGAATTTCTGTTTGTTTTCCACCGTCTGCCAGAGGTAGGCGTCGAAAGTCCCCTCGGTGACATAGCGGTACACATGGACGGTTTCGTTCTGGTTGCCCTGGCGCTCGATGCGTCCCTTTCGCTGGGCCAGGTCGCCGGGCCGCCACGGGCAGTCCAGGTCATGCAGCGCCACCAGGCGGTCCTGCACGTTGGTGCCCGCGCCCATTTTGGCCGTGCTGCCCAGCAGGACGCGCACCTGGCCGGTGCGGACCTTGGAGAACAGCTCCTTTTTGCGCACCTCGGTGTTGGCCTCATGGATAAAGGCAATCTGCTCGGCGGGCACACCTTTAGCGATGAGCTTCTGCCGGATGTCCTCATAGACCGTAAAGGCCGGTTCCGGCTCATCCAGCGGCACCGCGTCCTCCAAAGCGTGGAGGGTCGGGTTGTCCAGCGCCTTGGCCACCTTTTTGGCGGGCCGGGCTTGGGGCGTGGAAATGTCGCAGAACACCAGCTGGGTCAGCTTGTCGGCCTCGCCATCCCGCCAGATCTGCATGATGTTGTTCACGCACTGATTGACCTTGGTGCCCGGCTCATCCGGCAGCAGCTGGTTGATGATCCGCTGGTCCAGCCCCAGCTTGCGCCCGTCGCTGGTGATCTTGAGCATATTGTCTTGGGACGGGTCCACTGTACCGCTGTGTACCAGGGAAGCGCGCTCCGAGAGCGCCTTCACCATTTCCTGCTGCTGTTCGGTGGGCTGGGCCACGATGTTGTGGTACTCCACCTGGGGCGTGGGCAGGTGCAGCTGGTCGGCGGTTTTGATGTCCGCGACCTCCTTAAAGAGGTTCATCAGCTCCGGCAGGTTGAAAAACTTGCTGAATCTTGTTCTTGCCCGGTAGCCGGTGCCCTCCGGGGCCAGCTCCAGCGCCGTCACGGTTTCGCCAAACCGGGACGCCCAGCAGTCAAAGTGGGCCATGCCCAGCTCTTGCAGCCGGTCATATTGGAGATACCGCTGCATGGTGTAAAGCTCGGTCATGGAGTTGGAAACCGGCGTGCCGGTGGCAAAGATGACGCCCCGGCTGCCGGTGATCTCGTCCATGTAGCGGCACTTGGCGAACATATCCGAGGATTTCTGCGCGTCCGTCGTGGAGAGGCCCGCCACGTTGCGCATCTTCGTATATAAGAACAGGTTTTTGTAGTTGTGGGCCTCGTCCACGAACAGCCGGTCTACGCCCAGCTGTTCAAAGGTCACCACATCGTCCTTGCGGCCCTCCGCTTGCAGCTTTTCCAGCCGCGCCTCCAGAGACTTTTTCGTGCGTTCCAGCTGCTTGACAGTGAACCGTTCCCCGCCGCTGGCCTCCACCTCGGCGATGCCCTCGGTGATTTCCCAAATCTGCTCGTGCAGCAGTCGCTCCTGGCGTTCCTTGCTGATGGGGATTTTCTCGAACTGGGAGTGACCCATGATGATGGCGTCATAGTCGCCGGTGGCGATGCGGGCGCAGAACTTCTTGCGGTTGTGTTTCTCAAAGTCCTTTTTGGTCGTAACAAGAATGTTGGCGGACGGGTACAGACGCAGGAACTCCGAAGCCCACTGCTCGGTCAGGTGGTTGGGCACCACAAAGAGGGATTTCTGGCACAGACCCAGCCGCTTGGCCTCCATCGCGGCCCCCACCATTTCAAAGGTCTTGCCTGCGCCGACCTCGTGGGCCAGCAAGGTATTGCCGCCGTACAGCACATGGGCGATGGCGTTTTTCTGGTGTTCCCGCAGGGTGATGGCCGGGTTCATGCCGCCAAAAACAATGTGGCTGCCATCATATTCGCGGGGCCGGGTGGCGTTCATTTCCTCGTTGTACTGGCGTACCAGCGCCTGCCGACGCTCCGGGTCACGCCAAATCCAGTCGCGGAAAGCGTCCCGGATGGCCTGTTGTTTTTGGGCGGCCAGGGTGGTTTCCTTGGCGTTCAGCACCCGGCGCTCCTTGCCGTCTGCGTCCTCCACGGTGTCGTAGATACGCACGTCCCGCAGATTGAGGGAATCTTCAAGGATTTTATAGGCGTTTGCGCGGCCGGTCCCGTAGGTCGAGTAGGCGGCCACATTGTTTTGCCCCACGACATTTTTGCCGGAGATCTGCCACTCCGCCGTAAAGGGGGTGTAGTGGACTTCAATGCTGCGCTGGAGGTAAAAAGGCGTGTCGAAGGTCTCGTACATGAATTGCTGGATGTACTCCTTGTCGATCCACGTTGCCCCCAGCCGCACCTCGATCTCGGAAGCGTCCAGATCTTTGGGCTGGGCAGCGGTCAGGGCCTCCACGTTGACCGCAAAGTCCGGGTCCTGCTCCGCCGCCCGCTGGGCCTGACGCAGCTTCCGGCGCACGTTGCCGGACAGGTACTCGTCCGCCGTGACGTATTGGGGCCGCTCGCCCTCCGGCACCGGGCCGGGCAGGCGGAAAATCACGCCCCGCAGTTCAGCGGCCAGTTCCTCGCCGGTTTTGCCGGTGAGCTGTTCCATGTAGGCCATATCCACGCAGGCTTTTTCAGAAATGGAGACTGCCAGGGCCTCAGAGGCGGTGTCCACGGTGGTGACGGCCTCATGGGGCTTAATCGTGCGCTTGGTGAACATATCTGCCTTGCGCTCCAACCGGCCATCCTCGTTCAGCACTTCCAGGGCACATAGTAGGTAATAGCTGCTGTCATCGGCAAAGGCCAGCCGGTTCGCCCGATCATTGATAAGCCCGTATTTGGCATAGAAATCGTCATAGCGGCGGTTCAGTTCGGCCATCTGCGCCCGGATGTCGGCATCCGGCGCGGCGGCGTCCATCTCCAGGTCGATGAGCTGCTGCACGCAGTCCCGCAGCCCCACCAACCCTTTGACACGGGCTTCGGCGGTAGCGTTCAGGTCAGGGCGCACCATGCGGCTGTTTTCCCGGAAGTACACCGCGCCGTCCACCACCGTGTAGGAGTAATTCTTCACATTGGGGTCAGCCGGGAGGGATTCGTCGATGTCCTCGCCTTCGCCCAGCTCCGGCAGCGCGGCCTCCTGGTAGGTGCCGTGGATGTGCTGCACGGCGTTGTGCAGCTGGTCGGCCAGCTCCATCCCCTCGATGGGGACCACGGTGTAATCCTGCTTGCCATATTGGGTGCTTTCGGCGGTGGGCCGCCCCAGCACCATCTCCGGGTGGTCGAGAAAATACTGGTTGACCGTGAAGCCTTCTTCGGTCCGGCCGGTCTGCGTCCAGTCCGGGGCGATGTCCAGCGGACGGTCCCGCTTTTGCAGAAACAGGATGTCGGACACCACATCGGTGCCCGCATTGGCGCGGAAGGCGTTATTGGGCAGGCGGATGGCTCCCAGCAGCTCGGCCCGCTGGGCCAGATACCGGCGCACGGTGGAATCCTTGGCGTCCATTGTATAGCGGCTGGTGACGAACGCCACCACGCCGCCCGGCCGCGCCTGGTCCAACGATTTTGCGAAAAAGTAGTTGTGGATGTTGAAACCCAGTTTGTTGTAGGCTTTGTCGTTCACCTGATACTGTCCGAAAGGAACGTTACCGATGGCAAGGTCGTAAAAATCCCGCCGGTCGGTGGTTTCAAATCCTGCCACCGTGATGTCGGCCTTGGGGTAGAGCTGCTTTGCGATGTGCCCGGAAATGCTGTCCAGCTCCACGCCGTACAAACGGCTCCCGGCCATGCTCTCCGGCAGCATCCCGAAGAAATTGCCCACACCGCAGGACGGCTCCAGAATGTTGCCGGTGCGGAAGCCCATCTGTTCTACCGCGTCGTAAATGGCGCGGATCACAGTGGGGCTGGTGTAGTGGGCGTTGAGGGTAGAGGCCCTGGCCGCTTCATATTCCTCCGGGGTCAAAAGCTCTTTCAGTTCGGCGTACTCCTTGGCCCAGGCAGTTTTGGATGGGTCGAAGGCATCCGCCACGCCGCCCCAGCCCACATAGCGGGACAGCACTTCCTGTTGTTCCGGCGTGGCCTGGCCGGTGGTTTCCTCCAGGTATTTCAGCAGCTTGATTGCCGCCACATTGGCCTGGTACTTGGCCTTGGGGCCGCCCTCGCCCAGATGGTCGTCGGTGATGTGAAAATTCTGCGCATTGCGGCGCAGGTTGTCCCGGTACTCCTGATAGGCCGCCTGCTCGGCAGTCCGCTGGTTGGGGAAGGTCTGCCACTCGCCGTTGACCGGGATGGCGACCGGGTGTTCCGGCTTCTCGCCAGGCTCCACGTCCGGCGTTGGTTCGGGCGGCGTAGGTTCCGACTGGTCAACGTGCAGCCGTTCCACCACTACGTCATAGGGCAGATGGTTCTGTTCGCCAGGATAGACGGTCACCGGATCGGAATGGAACGCCGGGGCCTCGGTGGCAGGTTCCTCAATGGGCTTGGCGGGTTCAATAGGTTCTTCGACAGTGGTATCAGCGGTAATAGCCGGTTCGGCCTGCTCCCGCCCAAAGCCGTCCAGCTGACGGGCATACAGCCCGCGCAGCAGGGGCGCGACCTCATCCCAGCGAAAATACAGCATGGCCAGCCGCTTCTCCTCCGCGTCCAGCACTTCCAGTTCGATGCCTTCGGACGTGGTGCGGTAGTCGGCGGTGTCGCCAGTCTCCAGCTCCATCGTTTCCACGATGCCTGGGAAGGCCCGGCCCAGCCACTGGGCGATCTCGCGGTTGGGCTTGCCGGTGTGCAGCAGCTCGGAAAGCTCCGCCTTGTCCGGCGCGCCGATCAGGCCGTGGACCAGCACGTCCCGCAGGTCCTGGTCAGCCGTGTTGGGGTTTACAGGCAAAAATTCGTTGATGGCTTCGTTGCGGGTGTCCGCACGCAGCAGCGTCTCGAACCGCTCCCGGCTCTCGGCCCGGAAGATGGGGTACGCCATATTGGAGGGCAGCAGCTGCACCGTGCCCTCCCGCAGCTCGGTGATCTGGTACTCCTGATTGTCCAGATAAACCGTATCACCCTCATGGTAGACCGGCGCAGCAGGGTCATAGACCTTTTTCTCCGGGATGGCCTGCTGGATAGCCTCATACTCCTCATCGGAAACAGTGATGTCCATCTCGTGGGTAGGTTCGCCGCTTCCGATGGTGAGGGTGTCTCCCTCGCGGGTGACGGGACGGCCAGATAAGTCCGGCGCAGGCGGCTCCGCCTCGGCCTGTTCCTCGGCTGAAACAGCCTCCACATCCTGCATCACCCGCTGGATAAACGGGTCATTGTCCAGCTTTTCCGGGTCTACCACCTGGCCGTTCACGATGCCGCGCTCGGCCAGGGCTTCCCGGATGGCGATGGGGTCGATGTTGTCAAAACGGTCCTGCTCCGCCTCGGTGTAGAACCGATCTTCCTTGATAAGCTGGGCGATCCGGCGCTGTATTTTAGGCCACGGTACGTCGCCCGCCGCGCCGTCCGCTGTCACAGGGAAGGCGGGCAGATTATCGCCAAACTCCTGCCGCAGCCAGGCGGCGGTGTCCTTTTCACGGGCATGGTCCCTCATGTAACGGACAACCGCGTGCTTACTTTCGATTTTGCCGTTCCATTCCTGGATGGCGGCGTCAATGTCGGCCTGGGTCAGAGCCCGGCGCACGGGTTCCGCCTGCGCAGCGGGTTTGGGCATAGAAAAAGCAGAGGGCGTTTTCACACTCTCTGCTTCGTCGATTTTATGGATTTGTTCCGCTTCGGAGAGGAACAGGTTTAAGGTCAGCTGTTGATAAGTTCCGCCAGCAGGATCTCCTCCGCCTGGGCCTTGCAGGTGTTCATCAGGCCCACCCAGGCCATCGGGTCGCTGGCTTTCAGCGCCTCCGTCGCGCCCACGTCTTTCGCCAGCTGGGACATCATCTGCTCCAGACGGCTGTTCGCGGTCTCGTCGATCTCCCGAAGGTGCGGGTACAGCTTCTCGCTCATCAGCAGCTGGTTGTACAGGATGGGCCGGTGTTCCTTCAGGTACGCCTTGCGCATCCTGCCGTACTTGCCCAGGGGCTTCTCCGGCTGTTCGGACAGCTTCAGGTCGGGGATCAGGTAATCGCCGTTCCTCGTGTAAGTCAGGTTGTTCTCCATGTGTGGCACTCCTTTCCGCGCTCTTGGCGCGCTCATAGTTCTGGATGGTGACGCCGATCTGCCGCAGCACCTGCTGGTTTATCTGGCTGACCGCCGTGCCCAGCGCCCCCACGGTGGCGGGGGTGTTGAAGTCGAAGATCGCCATGAAATCCTCATGGCTGAAATACTGCTCCGGCTCCAGCCCACAGCGGGACATCAGGGCGTAGGTGATGCTGACAGCGGCGGCGGATTTGAACTGGACTTCGATGTTGTACTCATCGTACTCCTCCAAAAAGGAACCGTCAACGATGTAGAGAATGTCCTGCCGGTGATCAGTCCAGTATTCTTCCGCCAGACCGGCGGCCACATCGGCCAGCTGCTGGGGCAAGTCACTGCCGCTCACATCGTAGTTGCGCTCCAGCATCGCCATGACCGGCGCGGTGTGTTCCTCGTTCAGCGTCCACAGCCAGGGGGTGCGGGAATGTTTGCGGGTGCCGGTGTCGGAAATATCAAACACATAGCGCAGCCGGGGCCGGTCGCCGGAATCGTCCACCAGCGCGATGCCCTTGGAGCCGCGCCGGACGTAGCGGCCCATACGGTTGTTCCACAGGTCGTACTCGGCGCAGGCGGTGGCGTCCGGGCGCTGGGCGTAGATCATCAGCTGCTCATGGAACGGATATTTGTAGAGGCGGGCGGCGTTGGTGAGAAAGCCCGCCCACTCCTGCCAGCTTCCGGTGAGCTGCCGCGCCACCTGATCGGCCATCTGCGCATATTGTTCTGCTTTGGTTGGCATGGGGTTCTATCCTCCCTTCCTTCGGATATGAAAATGGGGCGGCACGGCGGCCGCCCCGGCTGGTTAAAACAGGGGGTTACTCGTCAAAATCCGGGTACAGTTCCAGCTCATCAAACTCGGCGTCTGTCATGGCGCGCAGTTTAGCGAGGGTGCTGTCGGTCAGGGCCAGCAGCTCGGTCTCGTCCGCCTGCAAGTGGCCGCGCATCTCGGTCAGGGCCTCGATGGCCCCCTGGCGGGTGCCGGGGTTGTAGATGCACAGCAGGTTGGTTTCCTCAAAGGTCAAAGCGTTCATATCAGATCTCCCTTTCCGCGCTCTTTTTGGGCGCTGTCTTTTTATGTTCGGGTTTGGGCTGGCTTTTCAGTTGCTCCACAACGGATTTCTTCTTGTCCCGGTCCTCCCGGTGGGCGGCGGCAGCCAGGTCCATCAGGGAAATGGGCTGGCCGCTTCGGGCCTGCTGTTCCAGCTGGGCCACCGTCTGCTCCTTGGGGCCGTTGTTGATAATGCCGTCGATCATGCCGTAGTCATCCTCCACGGCCATCTCCGCATTTTTCAGCGGGTTGTCCGGCAGGAAGCCGGGAACCTCGGCAAAGCCAAAGCTGTCGCAGTAGTGACAGGATACCTTGCCGTCCCGCTTGATGGCAACGATGTCGCTGACGCTCATGGACGGGTGGCGGTAGTCGGCGGGGTGTTCATTGTTGAAGCGGTATTCAAGATTGTCCAGCACGCTGCCTTTCAGGTCGCCGGGGGCCAGCGGCGCGGTGTAAACCAGGTCATAATTGTCCCGCTGCACCGTCTGCCCGATGGACTTGATCCACTCCAGTCCCTCATAGCGGATGTCCCGCAGCTCATCGGTGTGCTTCACCTGATAAATGGCAAAGCAATCGCCTTTGTGGTCGAGGAACGCCTGTTCCCGTTCCTGCTGGTGATCCATACGCTCCTTAACCTGGGCATCGAAAGCCGGGCTTTCCTCCCATTCCTCGCGGGTGACGGCGAAGATCCCGTCATGGGCGTCCAGGTCAGTGGTATCAAAAGCCATCGCCGGATTCTCGCCCTGCTGAACCATGTAAACGGTCAGGTCCTGCGCCATCAGCTCATAGGCGCGTTCTTTAGAGAGGGGCAGAAGGTCCCCGTCCAGATAGCCGCATTTCTCCAGATCGTCCTGAGTCAGTGCCGGGTCCGGCATGGGGTATTCGTCCAGGTGCTGTTCCGGGGCGTCCGGCAGCTGGGTGATTTCCGGGGCGGCGGCCTTGGCCTCTGTCTGCATCTGCTGCACAGCCGCCTCCTGCAAAGTTTCAATCATGGACAGAGGCGCATACTGAACGGATTGGCCGCCCATGTCGTGCATCTCACAGATTTTCAGTGCGGCGGTGGACAGGGGCAGCTCCGGCGCGTCCAGCTGGCCGCCGTCCAACTGCTTCCTGGTGGCGGCATCGTAGAGCGTGTAGTCCCAGCCGGTATCACAAGTCTGAACATGAAGATAGGTGGCATCATCAACCAGCAGCAGGGCCTCCTGGGCTTCGGCGCTTGGGGCAGGTGCGTCGGGCGTTTCTTCTGCGGGCTGCTGGGGTGCAGCCTGTTCCGGCTGGGCAGTCAGGTCAATACCACGCTCCTTGCAGATAACCTTATAATGTCGGTCAATGTCCGTAATCAGTTCTCCGGCGGCCTTGTTGATGGTCTCCAGACTGGCCCGCAGCTCCGGCAGCGTCTTGTCCTGGCTCCAGGTGGCGATATAGCCGAAGCTGTTTTCGCCGGTCTGGATGCCATAATACTGACAGACGGCGTAGGAGATGCTCTCGGCCTCCACCTCCTCGGTGTTGCGGTTCTTGACAGCCTGTTTCACCGCCGTCAGATCTTCCTCCACCTCCAGCCGCCACTCAAACTGATTTTCGTCCACATAGCGCCAGTCATCCTCGGCGGCGGCCTGTTCCGCCTCTGCTTCGGTGGCGAAGTCCAGGCGATAATCGTGCTTGACACCGCCCCCACTCACCATCACAATTTTCCAGGTCGGCTCCGCCTCATACTTTTTGGGGTCGTGCAGCTTGCTGTGGGCGATCTCATGGACAGCAGCGGAAACGGTCTGCACCTCGCTCATGCCCTCCCGGATGGCGATGCGCTGCCGGTCCGGCGAGAAAAAGCCGTCCATGTTGGCGGCCATCGGCTCCACGGAGAGCGGCACCGGCGCGGACCGGCGCAGGGCCTCCATGAAAACCTCGTAGTTCTGGACGTTTCCGGAAAGGGAGGACGCCAGCTCCGGCAGGGGCTTGCCGTCCGTCTGGCTCACATCGAACACCTTCACCGGGCGGAACATGGGAATCTCAACTTCTCGTTCCTCCATGATGACCTTGCCCTCTGCGTCCAGCATGGGGGCTTTGGTGTCCGGGTCCAGCTTCTGTTCCTCGATCTTTTTCTTGAACGGCGTGGGCGCGATGATGGTGATGCCGTGTTCACCGCGCTTCACATGGCGCTCAAACTGATTTTTCCACTTGTTGTACCCGGCCACCAGCGTGGCGTCCGGCTTCTGCATATAGATGAGCATGGTGTTGTTGACGGAGTAGCGGTGGAACCGGGACATCACGGACAGGTAGCGCATATACTTTTCGCTCTCGAACAGCTCCTGGATGCCCTGCTCGATGCCCGCCGTGATCTGTTGCAGTCGTTCCCGGTTGGTGGGTTTGTCAGCCATGATGTTCACTCTCCTTTCTATGGCCGAAATTTCAGCGGTGTGTTCTGCGATCCACTGATCCTGTTCCTCGGTGCTGCTGTCGAGAAAGGTGTCCAGCAGATAGCCCATGTAGTCTTTTTTCTGGATGGCCTCCAAAAAGCGCGGGTGCGGGTCCTCGTCCGGCATCTTGGGGGAATAGTCGGCCTCCCATTTTCGGAGCAGGTGGTAGTAGTCCGTCAGGACGCGCCAGCCGTGTTCCCGTTTTTCTTTCCGTACCTGCGCCTCGGATTTTTGCCGGACATAGCTTCGCCGGGGCGGGGCCTTGCTGTCATAGGAAAGGCCAAAATCCTGGGCCAGCTTTTCGGCGGCCTCCTTGGGGGACAGGTCATAGAGCCGGGCGGTGAAGTCGATCACGTCGCCGTCTGCGCCGCAGCCAAAACAGTGGAAACGGGCGTCCACCTTCATGCTGGGGTGGCGGTCATCGTGGAAGGGGCAACAGGCCATGCCGCTGCGCCCCACCGCGATGCCGTAAAGCTCCGCCGCTTCCCGGACGGTGACGGACTGTTTTACGACTTCAAAGACGCTCTCGCCCATGCTTACTTGCCGCCCGCGTTCGGGACGGGCGGTTTGTACCCGGCGGCCTTGGCCCGTTCGCTGGCGGCCTTGCGGCGCTCGGCGCTGTACGGCTCCCGCACCGACACGCAGCGTTTGGGCACCACGAAGGTCTGGCGGTCCTTTTTCACGATCTGGTCCGGGTATTTTTCCGCCAGCCGCCGCAGCTTTTCCAGCAGGCGCGGGTCGTGGGAATAGACCTCGGCGGTGGCCTCGGCCTGGTTGTAGAGGATAATCGTTTCCTGTTCATACAAACTCAGTTTCATTTGCCGCCGCCTTTCTGCCGGTCAAATTCCAGCTTGAAGTTGACGTACTGGCCGGTATCTTCCAGCACCACGGTGGCGTCGTAGGTCTTGCCGCTTTTCTCGGAGTACAGCCCCGCCACATGGGTGCGGCCATCTTTCAGCAGCGCCGCCACAATGGCCTTGGTGGGCTGTTTGCGCTTCGCGGCCCACCACTTGTTGTTCTTCCAGATTGCAAATTTGCAAGATTTGTCCTGGCAGAAGAAGCCTTTTTGCATTTCTGCAATTTCACCGCCGCAGCGGGGGCATTTGCCCACCACCTCGCGGGGCGGGGCAAACAGGTACTCGCTGCCCTTGATGACCTGATAAGTCCCCACCAGCTCCTTCAGCATGGCTGTGATCTCGGCCATGAAGTCCTCCGGGGCCAGCTCGCCGCGCTCGATCTCGCCCAGCCGGTACTCCCATTCAGCAGTCAGCAGCGGGGATTGCAGCTGCTCCGGCAGGACGGTAATCAGGGAAATGGCGTCGTGGGACGGCAAAAGCTGCACGGTTTTCTTGCTCTTTTTGCGTTCCAGAAAGCCGGTGGACACCAGCTTCTCCAAAATCCCGGCGCGGGTGGCGGGGGTGCCCAGCCCCTTGCGCTCGGCGTCCTCCGGCATATCTTTGGCACCAGCAGTCTCCATCGCAGAAAGCAGCGTGTCCTCGGTGAAGTGCTTGGGCGGGGTGGTCTTACCCTCCTTGACGGCGGCACCGGCGACAGGCAGCTCCTGGCCCTCGGCCAGCTCCGGCAGGGCCTTGTCCTCGGTTTCTTTATCCGGCTCCGCATTTTTCATGCTGGCCCGGTAGGCGGCGTCCAGCGCCCGCCAGCCGGGCTGCTTCACCGTGCGGCCTTTGGCGGTAAACTCCGCACCGGCGCACTCCACCGTGACAGAAGTTTCATCATAGATATAGGGATGGGCCACCGCGCACAGCAGCCGCAGCGCCACCAGCTCCAAAATCGCCCGTTCCCCCACCGGCAGAGCGGACAGGTCCGCCTCCCGGATGTTGCGGGTAGGGATCACCGCATGGTGGTCGGTCACTTTCTTGTCGTTGATGACCGCCGCCGCATCGCAGGAAATGGCGATGCCCTTGCGGAACGGCATGGCGTTGGCGACCAGATTCACCAGCACCGGCAGGCCCTCGGCCATGTCGGAGGTCAGGTAGCGGCTGTCCGTCCGGGGATAGGTGCAGAGCTTCTTTTCATAGAGGTTTTGCAGATAGTCCAGCGTCTGCTGCGCCGTGAAGCCTAACAGGCGGTTGGCGTCCCGTTGGAGGGTGGTGAGGTCATAGAGGGCGGGCGGCTTCTCGGATTTGTCCCTGCGCGCCACCTGTTTGACCGTCACCGTGCCGCTTTGGCAGGCGTTTTTCAGCTGTTCGGCATCGGCTTTCTTGTCCATGCGGGCGCTGGCAGCGGTAAAACCGGGCAGGTCCAGCGCCACCGTATAAAACGGCACCGGCTTGAAGGCGTCGATCTCTGCCTCCCGCTGAACGATGAGGGCCAGCGTCGGGGACATGACCCGCCCAATGTTGAGAGTGCGGTGGTACAGTACCGAAAACAGCCGGGTGGCGTTGATACCCACCAGCCAGTCCGCTTTGGCACGGCAGAGGGCCGCCTGATGCAGTCCGTCATAGTCCGCGCCGGGGCGCAGGTGTGCAAAGCCCTCCCGGATGGCGGAATCCTCCATGCTGCTGATCCACAGCCGTTTCATGGGCTTTTGACAGCCCGCCAGGCAGTAAACGGTGCGGAAAATCAGCTCGCCCTCTCGCCCGGCGTCGCAGGCGTTGACTACTTCTGTCACGTCCTCCCGCCGCAGCAGGGTCCGCAGCACGTCAAACTGATCCCGCTTATCCTTGGCGATGGTGAAGCGCCAGGACTCCGGCAAAATGGGCAGGTCATCATAGCGCCACTTGGCATAATCGGGGTTGTAGGTGGCGGCGTCTGCCAGCCCGGCCAGATGCCCCAGGCACCAGCTCACCAGCCAGCCGCCGCCTTCCAGGTAGCCGTCTTTGCGGGTAACAGCGCCCAGCACGGCGGCCAGGGATTTTGCCACCGAGGGCTTTTCGGCAATTACCAATTTCATTTTTGCTTCCTCCTTTCGCGCAGCCACGCAGTCAGCTCTTTGTGGCAGAAGCCCACGCAGGGCTGGCCGGGGCGGTAGGTTCCACAGCCATAGCAGGGGTGGCCGGGAGATAAAGAGGGAGGACGGGAAGCCGCCTTCCCGCCCTCCGGCCTGCGCGTCATCATGGATTCATAAGGGCTGTCGGTGAATCGGGTCATTTGGCCGGGTTCTCGCTTTCCTCATCGCCGCCCCCGTCGGCGTCCTCCGGCTCGTCGGATTCCTCGGTCTCCCAGGGGTCCGCATCCTCCTGTTCGGTATCGTCCTCACCGTAGTCGTAATCATCCAGGTTGTCGCTGCCCTTGGTCTTGGGCTTCTGCTTGATGAATTTGAAGTAGACCATCGCACCGATGCCGCCCAGCACAGCCAGCACCACAAGCAGCATCGCCGGATTCAACCCTGCCGGTTCCTGTTCCGGCTCCGGGTCTGTTTCCGGGACGGGCGTGGGTTCCGGCTCCTGGCCCGTACACTCTGCCATGTTCACGGCGCAGACCGGGCAGGCCGTATTCACCGCACCGGCGGCGCATTTTTCTGTGCAGTTGCAGACAGCGGGTGTTTCCTCTGCCGTCTCGCCGTCCTCCATCAGCGCCTTCAGGTCAGCCTCGTCCACCTGGTTCAAGAAGTGGACGGCGGTCTCCTTATCCTCGTTGGCTCGGTCAATGAGGATATAGAAGTAGTTGCCCGCCTTGGTGGTGACGGTGATGAGCTGCTTGTTGCCGCCGAAATCATCCACCAGGGCGGCGTTGCCCTCCGGGGTCAGGGCGGGGCTGTCCTCGGTTTCCTCCACCACCACGTTGCTGTCATTGGTGGCGTCCGCCGCAGGGGTAGCCGTCGGCGCAGGGTCAGCGCCCTGGGCAAAGGCGGGCACAGAGAAGCCGCCCATCAGCATCAGGCAGGTGCAAAGGGCGGCAAAGGTTCTGAAAATCTTCTTATTCTTCATGGGTCATTTCCTCCTGTTCAGAATCAGCGGGACCCGCCGCCCGGCCGGGCACCATGCCGCCGGACAGCATGGCGGACAGCTGGGCCGGGGTCATGCGCAGGGCGCGCACCATCTGGACGATCTCCAGGTTCTCCGCCTCGGTTTTCTGCGCTTCCAGGTCTTTCAGCTTTTCCTGCTGTTCCGCGATCTTCTCGCGAGTTTTGGCGATCTCCTGGTCGATGCGCTCGATTTTGTTTTTAGCCATAGTCAAATCACTCCATTCCATATCGCTCTTTCCAAGCGTAGTTGCGCCCCAAACCTTTGACGGTTTTGAGATGGGGCATCGCGTTTTCTTCGATGGCAAGCGCCCGCCGGTACAGGTCGGGGTGCTGCCGTTTCAGGGCTTCGATTTCCTCTCGCTTCATGCTGGGACAGAAGAAGCAGGACGATTTGCCGGGCAGAGGCAGACCCGCCTCCTGGATCGCCCGAATACAATCGTCTCGCGTCCAGTGCCAATCCTCGATCAGCGGGTAGCGGTTCTCATATTTTTTGTCCGCTTCATTGAATTTTCTGGAATGCTCATACCGTTTCCGCTCCCCGGCATCGTAGCCGATAAACCGTGTGACCCGGTTCCCGGCCTGCCACACAGCGCGGCACAGCGGGTGGTGGTTACAGAACTTTTCCTGCGGCCCGACCTTGTGCTTCTGAGAACACCGCTTAAACCCGTAAGCAATGGAGGGAAGCGTGCCGGATCGCAGACACTCTGTTTCCAATGTCAGGCGGTTGCCGTTGCGGTCCATCTTTTCCACCACCGTGATGGGCGGCATACCGTGGGCGCGAAGCCATTCGTTCATAGTTTCAAGGAACTGATAGGTGTGGGGATGTTCCGCCCCGGTATCCGCAAAGGTGATAAGGTCAACGGGAATCCCGTGCTGATGAAGCCCAACTAAAAGAGCGGCACTGTTCGTGCCGCCCCCAAAGGATACAATATTCAGTTTTTATACCTCCGCAAAAAATCACCAATTCATCAAGCCGTAGCCCTTGATGCACTCGTAGGTCAAGGAATAACTCTTGATCTTGCAAGCGTCGCCGGAATTGCCCTCCACGGTGTAAACCCGGCTGCCATCGGTGCCGACAACAATGCCCACATGGTCGGCGCTGCCGTCCAGGTCCCAATCGAAGAAGATTGCGTCGCCGGGGGCGATGTTGGCGTAATCCCGCCCGCCCCATTGTCCATGCGACTGGAACCAGGGAATGCCCTGGGACTGGCAGGCGGCAAAGCGCGGCTCGGAAAGGCCCATCTGGCCGTAGCACCAGGACACAAAGCAGGCGCACCATTCCACGCGGGAATTAAAGCCGTACCAGCTCCAATAGGGCTGGCCGCCCACGTTGCCTACCTGGCTTTTGGCGATGTCCACCACCGCCTGATTGCCAGGCCGGGTGCCGTTGACAAACTCCACACCGGCCAAACTCTCGGAATCGCTGGTGTCGGCGGACCCGCCGCCGAAGATCAGGGGCTTGTTGCCCAGCGTCTGCCGGTACACCTGGTACATTTCCAGCTGGTCAGGCGTCAGCAGCTCCGAAGCCACGGAGGAGATGGGCTTGCTGGTGAGGGTCACATTTAAGATGTAATAGTTATAGGGCACTTCCACATCATACTCGTTGCCCTCGCTGTCCGTCCGGGTCTCGGTGCGGTAGCGCACCTCCACTTCCTCGGTCAGCGTCAGCTGGTATTGGGCTGCGAAGATGCGTTCCAACTCCGCCTGGGCGCTTGCCTGCGTGTAGCCCTGCAAGACGGCGGACAGATAGGCCGCCAGCTCATGTGGGTCGTGGCCGATCATATCCAGGTCATAGCGGTACTCGTCGTAGCCGGGGTGGCTGCTCTCGATGTTGTCGATCTCGGCTTGCAGCGCGGCCTCCTTGGCGGCGTAGTCGGCCTCCACCGCCACCAGCTCCGGGTCATCGGAGGGGTAGGTGGTGCCGGAGATCGCCGAACCGATGCTCTGCGCCATCATGGAACAGGAGGACATGGTGTTGAGCAGCAGGCAGACCAGCAGGAAAATCGCCAGCACGATGCCAAAGCCCTTTTTGTGGCGCATCACATAGGCCCCGGCCTGCTGGGCTTTCTCCTTGACCGTCTTGGCCGCCTTGCCGGTCTTTTGGGCGGCACCGGCGGCGCTCCCGCCGGACTGTGCGGCCCGTTTGGCGGCGGCGTACTGTTTCTTGATTTGCTGTTTCTGCTGCCAGCGGGACAGCGGATTGCTGGCAAGCTGAGGATTTTCCTGCAAAGACTTCTGATAGAGGGCGTTCACATTAGCCTTTTCCAGCTTCCGTTCGGCCTGGGCGGCCTTGCGGTAGGGTTTCAGCTTGTGGCTGCGGTAGCCCTCCCGCACCAGATGCACGCCGGTCTCCACGGCTTCCTCAGACTTGTGGGCACTCTCCACACCCACGTTGTCATCCTCGGACTCCTGAATCTCCTGGTGAATCTTGCCCGCCACCGCGTTGCCCGGCGCGTCCCGCACCGTATGGGACAACTTGGAGAGCGGCCGGGGCTTATCCTCCAGCACCAACTTAGTCGTGACCTTGCCGGTCTTGGGGTCCACCTCAGCCCGCTTGACCTGCTTTTTCGGGATTTTTGCCTGCGCCTTGTCCGCTTTGGCGGCGGCCTTTTCCGCCTTGCGGATGGGCTTTTCCAGCACCGGGTCCGCCCGTTCTTCCTCCGTGAAGCGCAGGCGCGGTTCCTTAATCAAACCATTCCCCCAGCATGAGGGAGGCCGCCATGCTGGAAAGCTCCGCATAGGCCGCCAGCCCCAGCGGACCCACAAAGCGGCACTCGGTCAGGCAGGCGTAGAGCTGGGCCACCACGTCGGCCAAAATCTGGACCTCGGTGCCCTCCAGCACAGTCTCACCGGCCTGCCCGCGCTGGACCTTGGCGGCGCACAGAATCTCCACCAGCCGCAGCAGGCCAATTTCGCCGGTTTCAGTCAGTTCAGCGGCCTGGTCCGCCGCCGTGCGGCACTCGGCAACCGCGTCCGCCATCGCCGTCAGCAGCGCGGTGCGCTGGGTTTCCAGCGCCCGGTCCAGAAACATCATGTGGTCGTTATGCAGAATTTCGGGTTTCATCGTCCATCAGCCTCCTTCATTTCCTGGGGTTTGGTCGTCATAATGCGATACAGTTCGGTATTCTTGGGGAAGTGGTCCACAAAGGGCAGGATGGTGGAGCCATAGAACAGCAGCCCCTCGCCCTCGCCGGAGTGGGTCACATAGGACAGCTGGTGCGGGGAAATGCCCAGCTGCCGGGCCAAAATCTGCCGGTCACCACCCGCCTGGTTGAGCATATACACGAAGTCAGAGTTTTCAAAGATGTTCTCCACCTCGCGGGAAGAAAGCAGGTCCTTCACGTTCTGGGTGATGCCTGTCGGGATGCCGCCCCACTTTCTGAACCGCTTCCAAATCTCCACCGTGTAGGCGGCGGTCTGTTCCTCTTTCAAGAGCAGGTGCATCTCGTCGATGTAGTAGCGGGTGGACTTGTGAGCGGCCCGGTTGATGGTGACGCGGTTCCACACCTGGTCCTGGACCACCAGCATCCCGATCTTTTTCAGCTGCTTGCCCAGCTCCTTGATGTCGTAGCAGACAATGCGGTTGTTGATGTCCACGTTGCTGCGGTGGTTGAACACGTTGAGGGAGCCGGTGACGTAGATTTCCAGCGCCGTTGCGATGTACTGCGCCTCTTTCTCATCCTGCGCCCGCAGCAGGTCGTACAGGTCCTCCAGAATGGGCATATTCTCCGGGCGCGGATCGTTGAGGTAGTCCTGATACACCAGCCGCACACAGCGGTCAATGATGGTTTTCTGCACCGGCTGCAATCCGTCCTTGCCACCCACAATCAGCTCGCACAGCGACAAAATGAAGTCGGATTTCAGCGACAGCGGGCTTTCATCGTCCGAATAGTCCAGGTTCAGGTCCATCGGGTTGATGTAGTTGGTGGAGGTGGGCGAAATCTTGATGACCTGCCCGTGCAGGCGCTCCACCAGCGGCGCGTACTCGGCCTCCGGGTCGCAGATGATGACATCATCCGAAGTCAGCAGGAAGCAGTTGGCGATCTCGCGCTTGGCGCTGAAGGATTTGCCGCTGCCCGGCGTACCCAGAATCAGGCCGTTGGGGTTTTTCAGCAGTTTGCGGTCCACCATGATGAGGTTGTTGGACAGGGCGTTGATGCCGTAGTACAGCGCCTCCTTGCCGTTCTGAAAAAGCTCCTGGGTCGTGAACGGCACGAAGATGGCGGTGGAGCTGGTAGTCAGCCCCCGCTGAATTTCCACCTGGTTCAGCCCCAGCGGCAGAGAGGACATCAAGCCTTCCTCCTGCTGGAAGTCCAGCCGGGTCAGCTGGCAGTTGTACTTTTGCGCGATGGAGCTGGCCTGGAAGATGTTGTTGCCCAGCTGGCGGGGATTGTCCGCCGTGTTCAGCACCAGGAACGTCACCAGGAACATCCGCTCGTTGCGGCTTTGCAGGTCCTGCAACAGCTTCTTGGCCTCGGCCCCGTAGGTGGCAAGGTCGGAGGGGATGATGTCCATGTCATACCCGGCGCGGACGGCCTTTTTCTGTTCCTCGATCTTGCTGCGGTCCAGGTCGGTGATCTTGCGCTTCACCGTCTTGATGGCCTTCACCTGATCCACCGACTGGATGTGCAGATTCACAATGAGGGAACTTTCCATATCGAGAAAATCCGCCAGCATACGGTCATTCAGTTCCGGGGCCAGAATCTGCACGAAGCTGATGGCCCCGTACTTCTTTCCCATGCGGAACTGCTTGCCGGTGCGGAACTCAAAGCCGGACGGCGCAATAAAGTCTTTGGTGGAAAGACCGCTGGGAGCCAGCCAGTCCCACTCGAACTGGAAGGGCGCCTGCTCGTCCATGTGGAAGATGGCGTGGAGCTGGGCCAGCCGAGCTTTGCCGTCCAGGACCTCGGCGGCCACGCCCAGCCGCTTGAAGTTGTTCAGCACATCGGTCTCGATACGCTCCAGACGGGGCTTGGCGGAGCGGATGCTGTCGGCCTCGATGGAAAAGGTCAGGTACTTGGTCTTGATGAGGCCGTTGTTGCCCCGCGCCAGCTGGTTTTGCAGCATCTGCGTGTACTCCACCCGGATGGGGTCAAAGTCATCTCCCTGAGCCGGGATGGTGATGCTGTTGGCGAAGGTCTCCTGGGACGCTGCCAGGTTCAAAAAGGACAGCTGGAAACGGATGGAGCTGTCAAAATAGTTGAGGAAATCGCACCAGCCTTCAAAGATGGCGGTCTTGTCCTCGTTCTGGCTCAGCTGGTAGTTGATGTCCTGGAACTGGATGGTTTTCGTGTAGCGGCCATCCGCCACCTTGCAGATGCCGTCCGGCCACATCCGTTCATAGGGGATGCTGTCCTGGGCGGACTGTTCCTTTTTGCCCGTGCGGTTGGCGCGGGCAATCGCTGCCTCGATCTGTTTTCGTTCGGCGCGGGTCAGCTTACGCCGGAGTTTGGTCTGCGGCTGTGCCGGTTCGGCCTGCCGCTTTGTCTTTACCGCGAACAATGTCATACACCTCCTTGTCGAGATTTGCCTGCCGCTCCAACACGGCATAGAAGTTGTTGGTGCGGTAGAGGCGCTGCTTGGGCCGGATGACGGCCACTTTGAGGATGTTGCCGATGATCTTTTCCAGGGGCTGGCCGTGTTTTTCATACATCGCCAGCATGAAGAAGGGCAGCATGACGAGCATCATGCACATGGCCGCCACGCTGTTGCCAGCAGGACCCCGGAGCAAAAAGAAAAGCGGCACGCCGATGAGCGCCCCGCAGCCGAAGCAGACAAGCTGCCTCTTGGTTAAGTTGAATGCGACCTTGGTTTTGACTTTCGTCAGGTCTTTGGGTACGGGTACATAAGCCATTTTGAGCATCCTCCTTCCTGGCTCAGTGCGCCTGAAACACTGCTTTCGCGAGGCTGCCGGTCTTGAACAGCGTAAAACACAGCAGCACGGTGTAGCCCACGCAGCTCCAGATCGCCATGATGATGTCCTCCTCGGTGGCGATGTTCTGCACCAGCACGGCGTAGATCGCCACGCAGACGATAATCAAAAACGCCTGGAAGCCCAGGGCCAGCAGGCTGCGCAGGTAGTTCTGGCCCATGCCGCCCCATTCCTTGCCCATCATGGTCGCCATCGGGATGGGGGCCACCGATGTGACAAGGTAAATTTCGATCATACGGCCATAAATGACGATGAAAATGCAGATATACAGCGCCCACATGGTAATGCCGATAAAAAGCGACTGGAACCACAGGCCGAACAGCGGCCCCAGGTCCATATCCATCAGCCGGGACTCCATATCGGTCATAACAGCGGAGATGTCGATAGACGCGTCCGAACCGATGATGCCGGACGCCTGGGCCACCACGCTTTGGGCCATGTCGAACACGGCCATGACGAGGTTCCAGGTGTTGGTGACGAGCAAAATCGCGGCGGCGGACTTGAACACCCATTTGAAGATCATCCAGGTGTCCACATCATGCAGGTTGTTGCGGTCGGTAATCATCTGGATCAGCTCCAGCGTCATCACGATGGCCAGGATCACGCCAGCAATCGGCACCATGATGGAGTTGGAGAGGTTCTGGATCATACTGAAAATGCTGCCGTTCCACCCCTGCGGGGTCTGGCCCACCTGTGTGGCGATGTCCGCGACCTGCTGATTTACGCTGTCAAACATCCCCGATAAGTTTCCCATGATGCCGCCCACCAGCATCTCTTTCAGCCAGTTGGTCAAGGCATCCAATAAGAAATCCATACGGTGTCAAACCTCCTTTCAGCCCCTCCCGCTGTGCGCGGGAGGGGGCGAGGATTTCAGCGGGGTACGATCAGACGGTGAACAGGCCGGACAGCAGCGGTACGAGGACCATGCCAACGATGGCGACGCCCGCGCCGGCCATCAGCTGTTTCATGCCCTGGCTTTTCGCGCCGGGGTTGTCGTTGCCGTAACCTTCCAGCAGGTTGATGACACCCCACACGCCGAGACCGGCACCGAGGGCGATAACGAGGGTCTGGAGAACGGTGATTGCCTGATTGAAAAATTCCATAAATAAAGTTGGCCGGAATCAGTTTGAAAAGTTTGATTTAGTCATGGTTCATAGGCATACAAAAGCCGGATGATCGCCGCCCGGTTTCCGGGGGCTTGATTCCGGCCTTCCTCCTTTTTCAATTTTTTGATAGAGATCGTCCGCTTTGTACGCCAATGGCCCCAGCGGGGCGGTTGTGGCGGGTAGATAGGACCCCTCCTTTCATAGCGGAACATCAATCGTCGGATGCGGCGTCGATCTCATACACGTCGCAGACCTGGTTGGGTTTGAGCTTCAGCCTGGCCCGCAGGAAATCTTCAATGCTGAACGCATTTTTCGGGTCGGCGTCGGCGGTGTACTTGTAGTTGGTGTGCTGGGTGATGTCGTACTTGTCCGACAGAAACGGCCGCACCCCGCGCAGCTGGAGGATGCACTTGCCGCCATCCATGACGGCCAGCTCATCCTGGCTCATCAGCGCCTTCCCTAATTTTTGATAGTTGAGCGAGTGGGAAGTTTCCCGCCCCCGGCTCTCGCCGGTGTTGTAGGTGTCAATGGTTTCCTTGCCCAACACGGCTTCCAGCTCCTTCAATGTGGTCGGCTCCTTGCCGCCCAGGAAGATGGAAGAATCCATATTTCCGATGATGGTATCGGCGTTGTCCTTGTAGATGGCCTTGAGCTGGCTCTGCGCCTGCAATACCAGGCAGGCAGAAATCTCACGGCTTCGGATGGTAGCCACCAGCTTTTCCAGCTTGGGGATCTGGCCGATGTTGGCGCACTCGTCAATGAGGCAGCGCACATGGACCGGCAGCCGTCCGCCGTACACATCGTCGGCTTTCTCGCACAAGAGATTGAACAGCTGGGTGTAGCACATGGAGATCAGGAAGTTAAAGCTGTCATCGGTATCGCTCATAATGAGGAACAACGCCGTCCGGCGGTCACCCAGGGTGTCCAGCTCCAGCTCGTCGTAGGACGTGACCTCCCGCAGCTCGGCAATGTCGAACACCGCCAGCCGGGCACCGCAGCTCACCAAAATCGACTTAGCGGTTTTGCCCGCGGCCAATTTATATTTGGCATATTGCCGCACCGCAAAATGGTTGGGTTCCCGTTCTTTCAGCTCATCGAACATCAAGTCCACGGCGTTTTTGAACTCCTCATCGTCCTCCCGGACCTCCATGCTGTTGATCATCTCAATGAGAGTGGAAAAATTCTGTTCCTCCACCGGGGCCTCGTAGTGGATGTAGCCGATGAGTGCGCAGTACAGCAGCGTCTCCGCCTTGACCCAGAAATCGTCCCCGGCCTTGCCCTCGCCCTTGGTGTTGGCGATCAGCGTTGTCACCAGCTTCAAGATGTCCTTTTCACTATGGATATAGCTGAAGGGGTTATAGTGCATGGACTTCTTGAAGTTGATGGTGTTCAGCACCCGGATTTGGTACGGTTCGTAGATAACCTTGCCGTTCTTGTCCTTCACCGGCTTGCCGTCCTTGCCCAGCTTGGGCGCGCCGCGCTGGAGCATTTTGCCGCACTCCACCAGGATGGTGCCCTTGGGGTCGGTGACCACATAGGAGCTGTGCATCTGCATCAAATTCGGCTTCAACCAGAACCGGGTCTTGCCGGAGCCGGAACCGCCGATGACCAGCACGTTCTTGTTGCGGGCATACTTGGGATTCTTGGGGCGGCTGGACATGGTGAGCCGTTCGGTCTGGGTCAGGATGACGTTGTTCTGGAACACCGGGTCCATGTAGGGGGCAATATCCTCATGGGTGCCCCATCGGGCCGACCCGTACTCCACGTTGTGGCGGTATTTTTTGGCGTTCTTGCCTTTCAGATACACCGCCAGCCGCAGGCCAGCGCCGCAGCAAAGCCCCACCAGCAAATCCAGCGGGTGCAGGCTGGGCCACCAGCTGCCCAGCGCCACCGGCAGGGTGGAGAAGAACGAGAGCATCTTGGCCGAGGCATCCGCGCCGGTTGCCAGCCGCCAGGCTTCGCCCAGGTTGGTGGCAAAAAGGCCCAGCAGGAAATAGGGCAGGTTCAGCAGCACCAGCTTTTTCACATTCACCTGCTTCATCGTTCCAGCTCCTTCCGGCGGCTGCGGTCCACCACGGTATTTTTGAGCAGCTCTTTGAACTGGGCGAGCTTCTCCAGCACAGACGGGCGCTCGGTTTTCTCCGCCTTTTTGACTTTTTTGCCGGTGTACTCGGTAAAAGCAGCGGTCAGGGCGTCGGCGTCGCGGGCCTTGAAGAAGATCAGGTATTTGGGCGGCGAAGTGCTGCGGTCCTTTTTCACCGCATAGTCCACGCCGTACTTGCGGGCGATGCGCTCAAAATCCTTGATGGACGGGTCGTTGATCTCGATGTTGGAGACGCCCTGGTTCTGACCGATGAGCTGCTTCACCGTCTGTTTGCCCTTGGGGGTGACGGGGGAATCCCGGCTGCGCTGCTTTTCCAGCCTCTTCTCCCTGCGGTGAGCCATGTACTTGGATATGGCGGCCTTGAACAGCCGCCCGGTGAACTTGGTGCCGCTGACGATCAGCGTCAAAGTCCTGTTTTCCACTTCCTCCTGCATTTTTCTCGCCTCCCTTCGTCGGTTATGCAGTGGGTGATCTTGAATACTAAGGCGGGACCACCAGCCGCCGGATCAGGTGGCGGTGCGTCATACCGTCACCAGAATCAGGGAACGCAGTTCCGCAAAGTGCAGCTTGCCCTTGGGCGTCACCAGCGTATAAGAGCCGGTGTGGCCGTTGCGGCAAAAATCTTTCACGCAGAACAGCCCCACGTTGGCGCTCTTAGCGTAGGGCAGCACGCAGCCGGAGGGGGTGCGGTAGACGTACCGGCGTTCCAGCAGAAAGCGGACAAAGCGCCGCTCCGGCACGTCCAGCTCCTTGGCGGTGGTGCGCAGGTTGGTGCTGTGGCGCAGGTCGATGAACAGGTCGTAGTAGACGGCCTTGCCTTGCAGCCGGGCGTTGTCCGCTTGCAGCGCCGCATTCTTCTCGCGCTCGGCCAGCAGGTCGGAGCAGAGTTTCAGCAGTGCCTCCGGCGAGGTGGCGACCTCCCACAGCTTTTCCCTGGTGAGGTAGGCCCCGTGCTGGCGAATGCTGGGCAGGACTTCATCGAACACCCAGCGTTCAAACCGCTCCGCCGAGGGCAGCTTGCTGTGAACAATAAGGCGGTACACATCACCTTCGGGGATAAAAAGCATTTCCACCATCTGCACGGCGGGCGTGCCATCCGCCTTTTTCCCGGTCTGGACCCCTATGGAACATTTCGTTCCACAGCGGGTGTGGTCGCGGACGGCTTTACGGGGATTGGCATATCCCAAAGCAGCGGCTACATCCGTTCCGCAGAACAGCACCTTGCCGTCCTGCTCAAAAGTGCGGATGCTGCCAAACTCCGGGTTTTTGAAAATTTCCATCTGGTTCATATCGTGCCTCCTTCGGCAGTGCAGCAAAAAAGACGGCCGTTACCAGCCGCCTGCGTGCATATCGTGGTTGACCTGGGCCGTGTAGTGGTTGTTCATGGTGGTAGGCGCGTTGAACAGCACGGTCAGCAGGTACTGCTTCATGTTGCGGATTTCGGTGGTGTTGTTGTGCAGGCACTCCATGACGAACTCGATGTGGGAGCTGTCCAGCTTCAAGAACCGGGACCGCACCACCTCATGGGGGAAGTCCGCCCCGGCAATGCGGGTGGTCTTGCGTCTGGCACAGACCGTCTCCACGATCAGCTCCACGATCTCGTCCAAATCCTCCCGGTAGGTCGAAAACTCCCGGCACAGGTGGTCGTACTCGATGTTCTCCAACACCAAATCCCGATAATCCTGCATTTCCTCCACCGACATCGCATCCCGTCCTTTCCGTTCCGGCGGCCTGGCCGCCGCTTTCTCCCGGAAGGGAATGGAATCGGTACTTGGTACATCCGTTGTTTGTTTTTGGGTCTTTGATTTCTCTATATTTAATTCTGCGGGCTTTTCCGTATCCGGGTCAGCCAGATACGGGTTTTCCGTATCTGGTGAAGCCGTATCCGGCTGGGGCGTATCCGGCGCTTTGGGCTGGGGCTGCTCATAGATGACATACTCGGTGTCGCTGATGCGGCCCTGGCGGTCCCGCATCTGGTGGCGGACGATGTACCCGGCGCTTTCCAGCTCCCGCAGTGCCCCGCCGATGGCGTCCACGCCCTCCTTGCAGATTTTCGCAAGTCCTCTGGTGGTGTAGTTCCAGTCCTCCGGCAAGGACAGCATCATGGACAAAAGCCCCTTGGATTTCAGCGACAACGCCTTGTCGCGCAGGTGATGGTTGCTCATCACGGTATAATCACGGGTCCGTTCAATACGAAAAACGGCCATTTCATCACTCCTCTCGGCATTTATGGCATGAAAAAAGCCGCTGTCAGTTATGGCGCGGCTCAAACTTCATAGAAAACTCCGGGCATCCCGTCAAAAGGATGGTCGTTGATGTCCTCAAAGGCATCGGCAATCTCCTCTGGCGGATAGTCCTGCCAGTCCCGGCCCTTGACGATATGGTGTACCGTGCGGTAGCAGGTAGAAAACCGCTCGTATGCCGAACGGTATTTTGTAGTCACGCCGGACACCTCCACAAACCGTCCATCCTCCAGAAACCACAGTTCCCGGATACAGGCGGCATCCACCTGCGTGGAATGACTTTGGACCGTTTTTTGGTAAATGCAGCATCCCCGCTGGGGAAACAGCTCCGGCCCGTAATAGTCCAGGGCGCACGCATGGCTGCCGGAAGTCTGGTAAGCGAGGACGCTTTCTCCGCGATAGCGGATGCCCTGCGCCACAAGCTCCAGGTCCAGTCTGGAGAGCGCCCGTTTCCGTTCCTTTTTATCAGGGAACAGGTGCAGATACGCTGTGCGAATGGCATCACAGATTTCTTTTTCTCTGAACATCTCATTTCCTCCGCTTTTTCTTTACATACAGGACGTGCCCCTCAACCACATGGGCGCACTTTTTGATTTTGATGTCCCGGCGCTGCTGGCTGAGTAAGGCGGCCTGATAGCCGTCCTCAGTGAGAAACAGCCGCATTTCATCGCCGGGGCTGCCGTAGGTGCAGGGGCGCAGGACGGAAAACTCGATCATCCAGCGGGTATTGTCCCGAAAACGCTCCACGGCAAGAATGTTGTGTCCTTTCAGCTCACGGGCTGAAATATCCCTCATAGGCGCTCCTTTCATCGCTCCTGGTCTCTCTGGCGCTTGCGCTGCCACGCTTCCAGCAGCTTGATAATGGTCTCTTGCATCCGGGCGGGGGTGTAGCTCCTGGGAAAATACTTGCGCAGGGTGTCGCTGGTGAAGGTGATCTTGTCCAGGTCGCTTTTCTTTTCCTCGCCCATGATGACGCGCATCATGTCGAGGGTCAGATGTCCCTCTTGGCTGTATTTTTTCAGCCGCTGGGCCTGGGAGAGCGACGGCGTGGCCTGTTCGCTGTCCATCGCGTCCAAAAGCTGCGTCTGTTCCTCTCTTTTGAGGAAAGACAGCTCATAGGCCGGGTTGAAGGCAATTTTCTTCTCATCCACCATGTCCAGCAGTTCGGGAATTAACTCGGTAAGGCGGATGTAGCGCATAACCTGTATGCCGCTGCGCTCACCTGCATCTTTCGCCACGCGGTCACGGGCGCTTAACTTCTGTTCAACTTGAACAGAAGTCAGGTCTGTTCTGGCCCCCTGGTGCTTGATGGCCTCCAGCTTCATCTTATAAGCAAAAGCCCGCTCGCTGGGGAGCAGGCTTTCTCGCTGCAAGTTGCTGTCAACCATGATGATGGTGGCCTGATCGTCGTCCAGGTCACGGACAATGACCGGCATGGTATCCTTGCCAGCCAGTTCGCTGGCCCGATGACGCCGGTGACCGGCGACCAGCTCATAGCCGCCGTTGGGGTCCGGGCGGGCGATGGCCGGAACCAGCACGCCATATTGCCGGATGCTGTCGGCGGTCTCCATCATGGCCTCATCGTCCTTGACCTTAAAGGGGTGGTCCTTGAACGGATGCAGCTCCGACAGGGGAATTTCCAGAACCTTTTCCCGCTGGGCGTCGGCCCGGCTTTCCTCTGTGGAGAACAAGTCATCTACCGAGGCCAGCTCTACTTTTTTCGCGCTGCTTTTCAAGTTTCAACACCTCCTTCGTCAGATTGCGGTAGCCCTCGGCCACCTTGCCGCCGGGGTCGTGGGCGAAGATGCTCTTGCCCTCGGCGCTGATCTCCTTGGCCCGGACCGAATGGGGAATCTCGGTGCCGAATACCTTGATTTTGCTGCCGTAGGTCTCCCGCAGCAGGGCGGCGATCTCTTTCGCAAAATTGGTTCGGCTGTCCACCATCGTCAGCAGGATGCCGTCGATCTGGAGCTTGGGGTTCAGCTGCCGCTTGACCTTGCTGATGGTGGACAACAGTTGTTCCAGGCCCTTGGCAGGCAGATACTCCGCCTGGACTGGGACTATGATCCTGTTGGCTGCCGCCAGTGCATTGACCGTGAGCATTCCCAGGGAAGGCTGGCAGTCGATGAGGATATGGGAATACTGTCCCTTCACGGTGTCCAGATACTGCCGTAAGACGGTCTCGCGGCTCATGGCGTTTACCAGCGACACCTCCATGCCGGACAGCTGGATGTCGGCGGGCATCAGATCCACGCCCTCCGGGTGGTGCAGGATGCCCTCGCCGGAGTGCAGCGGCTCGTCCATGAGGATGCGGCCCATCGCGTCGGACAGAGTAAAGGGCAGCTTGTCCGGCTGCGGGTTGCCCAGGCTGATGGTGAGGCTGGCCTGGGGGTCTGCGTCCACCAGCAGCACCTTTTTTCCGGCCTGCGCCAGCCCGATCCCTAAGTTGGCACAAGTGGTCGTCTTGCCGACGCCGCCCTTCTGGTTGGCGACGGCGATGATTTGTGGGTTCATCGTATTTCACCTCGTTTCTGTTTGTCGTGTTTGGTTCTGGAAATAGAAAAAGCCGCCACTACTTTCTTGAAAAAAGAGTGACGGCTTTTTCTGATCCCGGAACATTAGTCCCCGGAAATGCAAAAAGCGCCCAGCAGGAACACTGAGCGCTTTCGCAATAAAATCATATTCATTTGTTCAGATTTGGTCAAACTCTGCCAAACCGATTTTGCATAAAAATTCGGAGGGGCAAAAATGCAAAAATGACCTCATGGGAGGGTGCAGGGGCAAAAAAGTTGTCCTATAATTTAACCCATTGGCCCTCATTTTAGGGGTGGTTGTCCTTTATTTAACCCATAAAAATCGGTTCAAAACAGGTCAGACCATGCCAAAACAGGCCAAACAATCTGAAAAGGAAAAACCCCGAAAACCGCATGGTTTCGGGGTTTTTGAGCTGTTTTGAACTGAAATCAGCGCTTGCTGAACTGCGGAGCGCGACGGGCAGCCTTGAGGCCGTACTTCTTTCTCTCCTTCATTCTGGGGTCGCGGGTCATGAAACCGGCGGCCTTCAGAGCGGGACGGTTCTCGGGGTTCAGAGTGACCAAAGCCCGGGAGATGCCATGGCGGATAGCGCCGGCCTGACCGGAAACACCGCCGCCGGCAACAGATACAACAATGTCAACCTTGCCCAGCATATCGGTGGTGACCAGGGGCTGACGGACGATCAGCTTCAGGGTCTCCAGACCGAAGTAATCGTCAATGTCACGGCCATTGATGATGATGGAGCCGGTGCCGTTCTCGTAAACACGGACACGGGCAACGGAGGACTTACGACGGCCGGTGCCGTAAAAATATTTCTTCTTGCTCTCGTACATTCTAAGTTACCTCCAAATTAGTCCTGGTTCCAGAGCTCAGGCTTCTGGGCGGCGTGGGGATGCTCGGCGCCCTTGTACAGGTGCAGCCGGGTCAGGGCATTCTTGCCCAGGGTGTTCTTGGGCAGCATACCCTTCACGGCCAACTCCATGGCGTAGTCGGAACGGGCAGCCATCATGTCACGGGCCTTGGTTTCCTTCAGACCGCCGATCCAGCCGGACACCCGGTAGTACTTCTTCTCATCCAGCTTCTTGCCGGTGAAGACAGCCTTGTCGGTGTTGATGATGATGACATTGTCGCCGCAGTCCACGTTGGGGGTGAAGTCGGATTTGTGCTTGCCCCGCAGCAGGTTGGCAGCCACGACAGCGGTACGGCCCAGGGGCTTACCGGCAGCGTCGATGACAAACCACTTGCGCTCCAGGGTCTCCTTTTTCAGCAGAGTAGTGCTCATTATGGTTTCCTCCAGTTTTGGATTAAAAAATTTTGACATTTTCAGGTGTTTCGGGTACAATGAGTTCCGAACGCTTGAATTTTATACCATATTCGGGACCGAAAGTCAAGGGCTTTCTTCGATAATTTTTGCGAAACCTGAAAGAATCTCACGAATTCTTGAAAATGCTCCTGAATGCTCCCAAATTCTCACATCTTATTTACGTTTCTTTAGGAGGAAATACCCTATGCAGAAGCTGATGGGCCTGGTTCGCCGGTGTGTGGACGATTATAATATGATCGAAGAAGGGGATCGGATCGCGGTAGGCGTCTCCGGAGGGAAGGATTCTCTGGCGCTGCTCGCCTTGATGGCGGGGCTGCGAGAGTATTTTGATAAGTCTTTTCAGCTGGAGGCGATCACCATTGACATGGGACTTCACATGGATTACAGCGCCATCGAAGGACTTTGTAAACGAATCAACGTACCCTATACTGTGGTCAAGACGGAAATCGCGCCTATCATTTTCGATCACCGGAAGGAGAAAAATCCCTGTTCCATGTGTGCGAAAATGCGCCGGGGGGCGCTGAATCAGGCGATTCTCGCCAAAGGCTTCAACAAACTGGCCCTGGGGCACCACTATGACGACGCCGTGGAGACTTTTCTGATGAGCCTGCTGTTTGAGGGGCGGATCAGCTGCTTCCAGCCTGTGACGAACCTGGACCGGACGGGGATCGTTCAGATCCGTCCTATGCTCTACATTCACGAAAAAACCATTGACCATTTTGCCCAAAGAATGGAACTGCCAGTGCTCGCCAACCGCTGTCCGGTGGATAAGACCACCAAGCGGGAAGAGGTGAAAAACCTGATCTTTGAGCTGAGCCAAACCTATCCGGATTTGAAGGAACGAATCTTCGGCGCTATGCAGCGTTACCCTCTGCCGGAGTGGGAGCCTCACGGCCGATATAAGCGGCCCAAGGATGAGGAATAAATTTTTTAGAACTGCAACACTTTGCCCTCTTTCTTCGTTATCAAGTTAGAAAGGGGGCAATGCCTTATGCATAGTATCTGGGACAGAATCTTGGAGGAAACGGCGATGGTATACCGGGATGCCTGGGAAGCGGGGAAATGGCTGGAAAAAATCTGGTGAGCCGCAACACTTAGAGCGTCTTGTTCGTTATCCGATCAGAAGGGGGGAGAGCATGTGGGAGAAGCTTTATAAAGCCCATTATCAGGAGCTGCTCCGCTACGCCTGTGGGGCCTGCAAAAGCCAGGCGGAGGCGGAGGATCTGGTTCAGGAGGTGTTCCTGAAGGCCCTGCAAAAGGGGGACAGCTTCTTAGACCTTGGTCCCAGTCAGAGGCGGGCCTGGCTGTTTCGGAGTCTGAAAAATGAGATGTGCGACCGCTACCGCCGGAAGCAGCTGGAAAACGCCTACGTGGAATCCCTGCCGGAGGATGGAGTCTACTGGGAACCGGGAATCCAGGAGACGGAAAACAGAATCCTGCTGTCCCAGCTGAGCCAGGAGGATCGGACACTGTTTCACCTGCGCTATGAGGAAGGGTACAACGCCTCGGAACTGTCGAAAATGTTCGGCATCCCCAAGGGTACCATTCGGGCACGGCTGTCCCGAATGCGCAAACTTTTGAAAGAAATGCTGGAATAAACTAATTTTGGAGGTAATAAATATGAAATTGATGGTTAATTGTGGCAACTGTGATGCCCGCAGCGCAACGGAAGAGACGCTCACTGCCTATGAGCAGATCACGATCAATTGCGGCACGGTGTTTGTGACGCCGGAGTCGAAGAATCTGCTGAATCGGTACGCGGTGAATCTGAACTGTGGAAACGTGGTGGAGATGGGAAAAGACGTATATCTGAGCAGCGTGAACGGCAAGGCCCGGATCAAGGCAACGGACGCGGTGCCCGGCAAGACCTTTTTGCATGTAAACGGCACGCTTCAAATTGACGCTGGAACAGAAAACATTTTGGAGCGGTATGAGGGAATCGCTGTCAATGGCGAGGTGCAGTGTCCGGAAAGCATGAGCGTGTATCTGGGAAAAATGAAGGTGAACGGTGCTATGACCTACTACCCGGATAGGGCGGTGGTGCTGAAGCGCAACGCGGTGATCGACCGCACCTTTGTTCTGCGGGCTAAGGAGAAGCTGTACTGGTCTGCCAGACGGATGGTGATTGTAGATCCGCAGTTGGACGGACGTGTTCTGGCAGACAAGGGGGCCACCTTCTCCAGCAAGGAAGTGATTCTGGCGGAGGACAAGGTGGAAAGCCTGTTGGAGACCATTGACGAAGAGGCGGAGCTGATTATTGTGCCCCAGGGTACCCGGGTGATCCTGGACGATGTGGAGCTGAGCGGCAGTGCGCTGAAACGGTATGGCAACAAGCTGTTTATCATCGGCGATCTGGAGGTTCCCAAGAATGGGGGCAAGGCCCTGGAGAGCCTGGAGTATCTGCGGGTAGACGGCGACGTGAAGGTCTGGGAAGACTGGAAGGATCTGCTGCTGGAGAAGGCGGAGATCAGCGGCGACATCAAGACCATGGGCGGAAAAACAGGCGCTGAGCGGTGTGTAGAGGATAAGCCCTTGCTGAAAATCACCAAGTGGATGCTGGAACAGGGGCCGCTTCATGTAGAGGACTGTATGAAAGTATGCTTGGACGAGGATATTCCCCGTGAGATGATTTTGGAAAAGCTGACCATATGCGACTGCTCGAAGGTGGTATGCAGCTCGGAACAGGAAGGGGCTGTGAGCATGATCTCCGAAGACGTGATGAAGATTGGTACGGATGAGACGGATGAAGCCAAAGGACTTCCGGATACCAAGACCATCTATGTAGGAGACTATGTGTTGTAACAAAAACTGCGGGGGCTGAGGCTCCCGCAGTTTTTGTATAAACCGTCCTCCCTGTGGGAAAACTCCCCCATAAGGAGGCGGTAAATTATGGTAAAAGGCATTTCCAGACAGGTGATCGTGGTCCAGGCACCGGACCCGAAGCTGTTTGAACAGGCTATTTTCATTTTGAAGGAGGATGCCGTAGGGGAGGGCGTTACCGATGAGGTCCTGCTGAAAGAAGCCCAGTCGGTGATTCGGGGAGCCAACCGGAAAAGAAAACCTCTATACCTCTACGGCGCTGTCTGGGCCATCGGCGGGGCGCTGCTGACGGGACTTGTATGGCTGGCCACGGTCTTGATTTGAGGCAGCATCTATAGTATAATGTCCGTAATGCAGGAAAGAAAGAGAGAAACCTATGAAGATCGGAAGCTTAACACTGAGAGATGACCCTCTGTTTCTCGCCCCTATGGCGGGTGTCACGGACTGGGCCTTTCGTACCATTTGCGCCCAGCTGGGGGCGGACGTGACGGTTACAGAGATGGTTTCCTCCCGGGCGCTGGTATACAAGGATCAGAAAAGCGCCAGACTTCTCAGGAAGAATGAGGGAAGCCTTTGCGGCGCCCAGATCTTCGGAAATGACCCGGAAGTAATGGCAGAGGGCGCCCGGCTGGCTCTGGAAATCTCCGACTGTGATTTCCTGGACATCAACATGGGCTGTCCCATGCCGAAAATTGCCGGCTCCGGCGACGGCTGCGGCCTGATGCGTACGCCGGTTTTGGCGGGGAAGATCGTGGAAGCGGTAGTCAAGGCGGTGGACGTGCCTGTCACCGTGAAATGCCGCTTGGGCTGGGACAAGGGCAGTATTAACGTGCTGGAGTTTACCCGGCGGATGGAGGACAGCGGCGCGGCCATGGTGGCCGTGCATGGCCGCACCCGGGCTATGCTCTATTCCGGTGTGGCGGACTGGGACACCATCCACAAGGTCAAGGAGCAGGTTACGATCCCCGTAATCGCCAACGGGGATATTACCGATGGGGCGGCGGCTGTTCGCTGTCAGAAGCGTACCGGGGCTGACGGACTGATGATTGGGAGAAGCACCTTTGGGGATCCCTGGATTTTTTCGGAGGTGCGGGCGGCACTGAACGGGGAAGAAGGATTCACACGGCCCTGCCTGAAGGATCGGGTGGAGGTGGCGCTAAAGCAGTTCCGGCTGGCAGAAGAGGATCACGGGGAGCATATTGCCTGTTTGGAGGCAAGAAAGCATTTTGCCTGGTATCTCCGGGGGGTGCCCCACAGCGGGTATTATAAGAATCAGATCACGTCCCTGACCACCATGGAGGATATCTACCGGGTGGCGAAGGATGTGGTGCGGGATTTGAAATAATGGATTTACCATATATTTAATCGAAAATATTTCGTAAAATCTATCGTTGATTTTTACGAAGAAACGGTGTATACTAGAATCAGAAAGGGGGCAATGATATGCCGAACATCAAACCTGTTTCTGATCTTCGCAATTACGGTGAGGTACTTCGGGATGTGGCGGTTGGCCAGCCTGTCTTTTTGACGAAAAACGGACATGGCCGGTATGCTGTCCTGGACATGGAGGAATACCGGCAGTATGAAATACTCCTTGCCCGACAAAAGCTGCTGGAGGAACTGGAAAAAGGTCGTCGATCCGGTGAAGAAAGCGGTTATGCACTGCTGGACGATGTGCTGAAAGAGCTGGAAGCAAGATATCATGATTAAAATTGTGCTATCCCCGGAGGCAGGCTGTGACCTTGCTCAGATTGGCGATTACATTGCATTTACGCTTCACAATAAGGATGCGGCTCGAAGGACGTTTGGTGAACTCCGCGATACGATGGGGATTCTGGAGAAATTCCCGGAATCCGGCATGCCGCTGGATCATACAGAGCCACACATTTTGTATCGCTATCTGGTATGTGGGAATTATTTGATTTTCTATCACCTTTCCGATGCATGTGCCTGTATTGACCGCATTCTTTATGGCCGCAGGGACCATTTGATGATTCTTTTTGGGGATCAACTCCAGGAAGAAACAGAGTAAAAAACGGGCGAAGCCGTGAAGAAAGCATAAACAGAATTTTACATGGATAAATAGGAAGCCGTTTCACATCCTACCTTAAGAGGTGAGGGATATGAAGCGGCTTCTGATACTGGCCATATTGCTGCCCACCCTGGCGCTGCCGGTGCGGGCGGAGACCATCCGATGGGTGGATTTTTCGGTACCTTATGAATCTTTAAAGTATGCGCTGGATGAGGATATCAGGACCTTTGACCAGGAAAAGCACATTTCCTGGATCGATACCCTGGCCCTGGCCGCCTGCCGCACCGGGGGAAAATGCGACCTGCCTTCGGTGAAAAAAGCCCTGAAGGATCTGAAGGGGGATAGGCCGGTGGAGGAGCTCCTGGGGAGCCTCTACAAATACTTCGGCTACTACCGGGAGGCTTACAATGCCGCCTTGGGAGGCCTTGTGGGAAGCTATGCCATTGAGAAGGATGGGCAGTGGGTGCCCAGCTATGGGTTAAAAGCCTTTTCTCCCATTGCCGCCGGGTACGGCTACAGCCATTGTGACGACTTCGGGGTGGCCCGTTCCTTTGGCTTTAAGCGAAAGCATTTGGGAAATGACTTGATGGGTTCCCTCGGCACGCCCATTGTGGCGGTGGAGGGCGGCACTGTGGAGGCCCTGGGGTGGAACCGCTACGGCGGCTGGCGGGTCGGCATCCGCTCCTTTGATAATAAGCGCTACTATTACTATGCCCACCTGCAAAAGGACAAGCCCTTTGCCGAAGGTTTACAGGAGGGAGACCTCGTCCAGGCGGGGGACCTGATCGGCTATATGGGAAGAACCGGCTACTCCGACAAGGAAAATGTGAACAACATTGAGACGGTACACCTGCATTTCGGCCTGGAGCTGGTGTTTGACGAAAGCCAGAAGGAATGCAACAGTGAAATCTGGATCAATGTCTACGACATTGTGCGGCTATTAAACAGCCACCGCAGCAGCATCCAGGGAGGAACTAGGCTTTATCCCTACCAGGACCTGGATGTGGAGGAATATCCGAAAGCATAATAAAAACGCCGCCGAAAATTCGGCGGCGTAATTATCAGCCAGAGAAATCAGATAGCCCGCTGAACCTTGTTGGAACGGAGGCATCTGGTACAAGCGTACACATGGCAGGGAGTTCCATTCACGACAGCCTTCACGCGCTTGACGTTGGGCTTCCATGCGCGGTTTGCACGTCTGTGGGAGTGAGAGACTTTAATACCAAAGGTGACGCCCTTGCCACAGAAATCGCACTTAGCCATTTTATTGCACCTCCCATCGGATGTTTACTCAACAAACTACGCCCTGTCACAGGCGCTTACATATGATACCAAACTTTTCGGGAAAATGCAAGTGGTTTTTCAAAAATTTTTTATCTTTTTCAAAATCTATTGATATTCCGGCCGCCCTTGGGTATAATAAATCCAAAGCTTTTGGGAAACCGTTTTTTGCCCTTGGGGAAACTGAGGGAAAAACCTATGTTTGAGGGGTGTGCCCGATGATCGATACATACAGTGTCCCGCTCAAGACCTTGGTGGACGAATTTTCGCTGGAAATCGCCCATGCTTCCACAGACTTTTCTTCCATCCGGATCACGGTGCCGGATGTGGCAAGGCCGGGTCTGCAGCTTGCGGGTTATTTTGACCACTACGAGCCTATGCGTCTTCAGGTCATGGGCAATGTGGAGATGAGCTATGTGTCAAAGATGTCCCCCATAGACCGGACGGCCATCTTTGACCGGCTGTTTGCTTACAAGTTTCCCGCTCTGATCATCAGCCGGGATATTCCGCCCCACCCGGAAATGCTGACCATGGCGAAAAAGCACAACATCACAATCCTGCGGACCCCGGAGGCGACTTCCACCATTGTCTCCTCCATCATTACTTACCTGAAGGAAGCACTGGCTCCCCGAATCACCCGGCATGGGGTTTTTGTGGAAGTTTACGGTGAAGGAATATTGCTGGTGGGGGATAGCGGCGTTGGTAAAAGTGAAGCGGCAGTTGAGCTTTTGAAGCGGGGCCACCGGCTCATTGCGGACGATGCCGTGGAGATTCGCCGGGTATCTACCAACTCCCTGGTGGGTTCTGCGCCGGAGCTGATCCGCAACTATATTGAAATCCGCGGCATCGGAATCATCAATGTGGCAAAGCTCTATGGCATGGGCGCCGTCAAGCAGGACAACGACATAAACCTGGTGGTGAATATCGTCCCCTGGAACACCCAGGAGGCTTATGACCGGCTGGGCCTGGAGGATCAGTTTACAGAGATTTTGGGTGTGAAGGTGCCCATGTACACCATTCCGCTGACCCCCGGACGGAACCTTGCCGTGATCCTGGAGGTGGCGGCCATGAATAACCGCCAGAAAAAAATGGGCTACAACGCTGCCATTGAATTTACGGAGCAGATCGACCGTCACTTTGACGAGAACATGAGGAAGAACCGATGAAGGAATTGACCATCGGACCCAACGACGCGGGCCAGCGGCTGGACCGGTTCCTGGCAAAAGCGGTGCCCCTGCTTCCGGCGTCTCTGGCCCAGAAATACATCCGCATCAAGCGGATCAAGGTTGGCGGGAAGCGGGCGGAGCGGGACACCCGGCTGCAAGCCGGAGACGTCTTGCAGTTATACATCAACGACGAATTTTTCGACAAGCCCCGGGAGGATAACGCCTTCCTGACGGTGGCGTCCCCAAAATTGAACATTGTCTATGAGGACGAACACATCCTGCTGGTGGACAAGCGGCCGGGACTGGCCGTTCATCCTCATGACGGGGCGGAATACGGAAGGACCCTGATTGACCACATTCAGGCTTACCTGTATCAGAAGCGGGAATGGCGGCCACGGGAGGAGAATTCCTTCACCCCGGCCCTGTGCAACCGAATTGACCGAAATACCGGAGGGATTGTCATTGCGGCGAAGACGGCGGAAGCCCTGCGGGTGATGAATCAGAAGATCAGGGACCGGGAGATCGACAAGCGGTATCTTGCTATTGTGGAGGGAACGCCCAGACATAAGGAGGGGGTGCTGAAAGGGTATCTGTTTAAGGACGCCAAGCAGAATCGGGTCTATGTCACCGATACCCCCCAGCCAGGCTCTAAAACCTGCCAGACGAATTTCCGGGTTTTGGCCTCCCGAAACGGACTAAGCCTGGTGGAGTGCGAGCTGATCACCGGCCGGACACACCAGATCCGGGCCCAGTTTGCCCATGCGGGGCATCCGCTTTTGGGGGACGGGAAGTATGGAAAGCTGGATAAGCGCTTTGACCGGAATTATCAGGCGCTGTATTCCTATAAGCTGACCTTTACCTTTACCACGGACGCCGGAGAACTGAATGGGCTGAACGGGAAGTCCTTTCAGGTGCAGAAGGTGGATTTCGCAGAAGAATACTTCCCCGGCGTGAAAATATGAAAGCTTGAGGTAAAGCTATGACCTTGTTTTTGACCAGCAGCCCCTTTGTACAGGACGCGGACAGACCTATTTTATCGGACGCCAACGGTTTTGTAGACCGGATCCGGGAGGTCCTGCCAACCTTTCCACGGTGTCTCTTCGTGGCAGCGGACCCGGAGCGTCACGACCTTGTTTGCCGGTTCGGCGCTGAGCTGTTCATGGCCTTTGCCCAGAAGGGCATCTTTTTTGAGAGCTTCCAGGTTTTGGATGGGACGAACCGGGACGAGGCCCTGGAACTGGTACAGGATGCCAACTTCCTGGTCCTGAGCGGAGGCCATGTGCCCACCCAGAACGCTTTCTTTCAGGATATCCGCCTTCGGGAATTACTGGAAGACTGGGACGGGGTGGTCATGGGCATCAGTGCTGGTTCTATGAACTGCCCAGAATATGTCTACGCCCAGCCGGAGGAAGAAGGGGAATCTGACCCGGATTTTCCCCGCTGGCTGCCGGGGCTGAATCTGACAAGCGTGAATGTACTTCCCCACTATCAGAAGGTGAAGGATAGCATTCTGGATGGGAAGCGGCTGTTTGAGGACATCACCTATGAGGACAGCATCGGAAACGACTTCTTCGCCATTCCCGATGGCAGCTTTTTCTATCAGGATGAAAATGTGCTTGTGCTGTATGGGGAAGGCTACCGGATCACCGACGGGATTCTGGAAAAGCTGACGGAAAACGGGGAAATGCTGGATATGGCAATGCTTTGATTCCGCATTTCCGATGGGACCAATCTGCAAAAAAGAGAGACACGGACGAAACCGTGTCTCTTTTCTATTCCATATCGCTGTCCTTGGGCGTGACCTTGTTGAACAGCTTCCAATAAAGAAGGCAGATAATGAGAATTACAATATCCAAAAGGATGGATTGGAGCCCGACTCCGAAGAAAAGGATAAAGTAAAGCGCAAACATACCGATGACAAAGGCGGCAATCTCCAGCCCCTTTCCCCGGGTTCCGCTTCTCATGCGGCGGTACTTGGAATAGAAGGGGAAGAAGGCTGCCACGATGCTGACGATGATCCAGGGAATGAGCAGGTTGAAATTATAAAAAACGGAAATAAAAAGTGCCAGGGAAAGCAGGCTGATTCCCAATGAGATGATGGCGGTTTTGGATAGCTTTTCCATGTTTTTCTCCTTCTGTGTCTGTTTATTCTATTTTAGGGCAACACCGCACAATGGGAGCGGCGGCTTTCGACGGATCTTTTGCCCCATCCGCGCAGTCCCCAAAGTGGGAAATACATCCAGTATTCCCGCACTTTGGGGACTTTCGTCTGGGGTAAAATCTCTCGTCGAAAGCTCTTGCCCCATTGTGGGGTGCTGCCTTAGCACCGGATAGAAGAAATTGCAAGCCATAGAGAAATCAAAATCATGCTTTTGCGCCTTTCCACTTTTGAAGGACGGGAAATGACTGCTGTACCTTTAATGGGGAATGCACCGTTTTAAAACAAATTCCTGAACAGGACTTCCAAATTCTTCTGTCAGCCTGCCTTCCACAAAGCCAAAATGCTGATAGAATGCTCTTGCGGCAATGCCTTCCGGAACATCTGCACGGTATGTGGTGACGGTAACATCCTGCTGCGAAGGCAGAAGCGTGAGCATGTAGGAAACCATGTTTTCCGCAATATGCTGTCTGCGGTAATCGGGATCAACCGCTAAAAAACAGAGCTGGCTTACTTCTTTTGAAAACAGCAAGGTTCCAACAAGCTTTCCCTCACTTTTGGCACAGATCGCGGAATCTTTGCGGATGAATGTCAGAACCGTACGCCTGTGTTCAACCATGGCCTGATGGGTTTCCAGTCCGGGAAAGCGGTCCTTTACCTTGCTGACAAGCATCATCCAATCGTCAAGATCCTGATGTCCGGCAAGCGCAATTTCCATTTACTGTCTCCTTTTCAAAAACAGGTTTGGCCAGCGGCGGGGGTTACGCGTTTACTTCCACCACCGTTAATTTGTTTTCCCGCACCGTAAAGCGAATGTCAAATCCGGCGAAGGTCAGTCCGTAGACCCGTTTGGGATCTCGCTGGTAGGAAGGCCGGGGATCATGGGATAAAACGCCCAGGGCGGCTTCCTGTTTCTCTTCCGGGAGCTTTCCCAAAAGGGCAGGGGAAAAATCCACTTCCAGGAGAAAGTCCTTTGCCTGATCGGTAAAGCCGCCGGTGGCGCCGGGGTGGCAGTCCCCGTAGGGAATGTAGGGTTTGATATCAAAGATGGGTGTGCCGTCCATCAGGTCCGCGCCGCCTACATGGAGGACGGTTCCGTACTCTTCCGTGCGCTCCACCCCCAGGAGACGGACGCTGGACAGCCCTAGGTTATTGGGGCGGAAGGGGGAGCGGGTGGCAAACACGCCCATGCGGGTGTTTCCGCCCAGTCTGGGCGGGCGCACCGTGGGGGACCAGCCCTGCCGCACCGCCTCGGAGAACTGCCAGATGAGCCACAGGTGAGAGAAGTCTTCAATGCCCCGGAGAGCGTCAGGATTCCGGTATTCCGGTTCAAATACGATGGTGGACCGAAGCTCCTCTACCAGTCCGCTTTGGCGGGGAATGCCAAACTTGGTGGGGAAGTCGCTTCGCATATGGGCGATGGCCTGAATCGTTGCTTTCATATCAGGCCCTCTTTTTCCGCAGGCAGAAGGTAATCACGAACACAAGGGCCAGAAGCAGACTGATGGCGGCTCCGGCGGAGCAGCCTAAATAGTAGGAAACCGTCAGGCCGCCGATCCCTGCAGCCAAAGCGAAGACCACGGAGCAGATGTGATACTGCCGCAGATTCCGGGCTACATTCCGGGCGGCAGCGGCAGGCAGTACCAGCAGAGAATTGAGGATCAGCAGACCCACGCTGGAAATGCTCAGGGTCACGACCACGGCAATGGCTACGGTAAACAGGGTCTGAGAAAGCCCCACGGGAATGCCCCGGGAGGAGGCCAGCTGGGGATGAATGGCGGTCAGGGTCAGCCGGTTGGCAAAAAAGCCCCAGAAGACCAGGACGGCCAGCAGCGTGAGGGCCAGAACGCCGATTTCCCCAGGAGATACAGAAAGCACATCGCCGATGAGATACTGATTGTATTTGGTGAAGCTTCCGCCGCCCAGGGTAGCGACGAAAATGCCCAGAGCCACGGCGCTACTGGAAAAAACGCCGATCAGGGTGTCCGCCGCCTGATTGCTGCGGCTTCGCACCCAGGAGAACAGGAGGGCGAAGGCGACGCTGAAGCCTACCGCCGCCCAGGTGGGGGCCGCCATGCCGCAGATAGCGCCGATGGCAATGCCGGTAAAGGCGGAGTGGCCCAAAGCGTCAGAGAAGAAGCTCATGCGGCCGGTGACGATCATGGTAGAGAGAAGGCCGAAGAGCGGCCCCATCAGCAGCAGCGCCAGGAGGGCGTTGCGCATGAACGTCCAGTGGAGCATTTCAAAGGGAAGCAGATTGCAAAATCCGTACCAAAGGCTCATAGTGCCCCTCCTTTCATGTGGAAAACCTGGTTGAACTCCGGAGACGACAGCACCATTTCCGGGCTGCCCTGGATGCGGATGCCCCGGTCAATGAGCACGGCCAGGTCTGCGTACTTGGGAAGAAGGGAAAAGTCGTGAGTGGTCATGAGAATGGACAGGTCATAATTGTGCCGGATCTCGTCCAGCATATCCATCAGCATGGTCATGCCCTCCACGTCCACGCCGGACAGAGGCTCGTCCAGAATCAGAATATTGGGGATCGGCTCCAGTGCCAGGGCCAGCAGTACCCGCTGTAATTCTCCGCCGGACAGGGTGCCCACCCGCTTATCGATCAGGGCTTCCCCGTGAACCCGCTCCAGGCACTCCAATACCGTCTGACGCATGGCTTTTCCCAGCCCTAAAAAGGCGGGGCGCTTGCTCATGCAGCAGGCAAACAGGTCGGAAACGGATACCGGGTCACTGGGATCAAAGGCGGGGCTTTGAGGTACATAGCCGATGAGGGGCTTTTTGCTTCGCTGGCCCGGCTCTGTAAAAGCAATGACGCCGTCGTATTCCCGCTGACCCAGGATGGCCTTCAAAAGGGTGGACTTGCCCGCACCGTTGGGGCCGATGAGGGCCACCATCTGGCCGCAGTGGACATGGAGATTCACGTCCGTCAAAATTTGTTCCGTGCCGATGCGGACGCCCAGATGCTCCACCCGAAGGCAGCAGGAATGGCCGCAGGAGCCGTCTTGATAATGCAGATTCATTGCAGTGCCTCCCGAACGGTGTTGATATTTTGATACATGGCTTCAAAGTAGCTGTCTCCCGGGCAGCCGTCTCCTGACATGGCCATGTCCAGGCAATAGACGCCGCAGCTCGTTTCCCGAGAAATGATCTGGGCGGCGGATACGCTGCCGTTTTTCTCCGTGAAAATGGCAGGCAGGTTGTGTTCTTCCGTCTCCCGGATCAGCTGAATCAGTTCCTGGGCGGAGGCTTCCCGACCGGATTCCTCTTCCACCGCCTCTACAATCGTCAGATCAAAGCAGCTTGCAAAATAGGAAAAGCCGTCGTGGAAGGTGATCAGATCCCGGCAGCGAAGGTCGGAAAGGCTGCCGCAGCCGTAGTCATACAGCGTGTCCAGATCTGCTCGAAGGGAGGTAAGGTTTTCCCGGAAGGTATCCGCGTGCTTCGGGTACTGCCCGATTAAGCCCTCGCAGATATTTCCTGCCATGATTTTAGCATCCAACGGGGAGAGCCAGATGTGGGGATCCACGTCATGGTGGTGCCCCTCATGGTGGTGCCCCTCGTGATGGTGTTCTTCCTCACCGCACAACAGATCGATGCCCTGGGAAGCGTCCACGATGGGGCGGTCTTCCAGAATGTCACCCAGAAAATTTTCCAGCCCGGCCCCGGAAATCACCACCAGCTCCGCCGCCTCGGCGGCCTTTACCTGTCGGACATTCAGGGAATAGTCGTGAAGGCAGGACACCTGCTCCGTCACCAGCCGGGTGACGGTAATGCCTGTCCCCTGGCACAGCCGGACGGTGAAGTCATACACGGGCAGGGTGGTGGCGGCAACCTGAGCGGGAGGCCCTGGCTGCCCGCAGGCGGTCAGCAGGAAGGAGAAAAGCAGGAGAAAGGGTAAAATCTTTTTCATATTGTTCAGTCCCAAACACTTTCATTATCTACCTTTTAGCATATCACAGTTGTCAAGGGATCGGGCGTTGTTTCCGAAAAAGAAAAACGAGCCTGCGAAAAGCAGGCCCGTTTTATGTATGCGATTAGTGATTCTCGATCCACTCGTTGACCTTACCCTTGGCCATACGCTTGATGTCCTCGGTGGGATAGAGGGAGCTTTCGCCGCCAACGCCGTACAGGAAGTACAGGCCCTCGGGGGTCTGGAACAGATCTTCCTCATAGCCGGTGGGATCGCCCAGATTGCCGCAGGTGTACTTCTTGATCAGAGTAGCGGTCTCGGTGTCATACTCCTTCTTACAGATGATCTTCTTCATGATGTTGTCCTCCTTTCCGGTTGATTGCTATGACGGTAATTATACACGAAAAAATCCGGAAATCAACACGAAATCGGCCACTTTGGCTATTTTCATAAAATGTTTGTGGGATGATGAAATTTTCTGTGGAACAGGACCGGTAGTTTCCTGTGATTTTGCACAAAGAAAATGGGGAGAATTTGGGAAAAAGCCTTGCGGAATATTCGTAAAGATGCTATCCTAAGGGAAAAGGAGGGGGAAACTATGCAGAGTTTTCCGTTTTTTACAACAGAAAACGGGGTTTCCAGCCTGGTGCTGAAGGAGATCCCTTACCGAAAAACAGCCTACATCACCATCCGGGAGGCACAGCCCGAGGGCTTCGATGCCCATCTCCGGGAGTGCGTGGATTTCTGCCGGGCGGCGGGAGCAGAGAAGATCTACGCTACGGGACATGAGGGGCTGGCGCGTTACCCGCTGCACACCGCCGTGCTGCAAATGCAGGCCACAGCCTGGGTAGACCGGGAGAAGCTCGCTTGTCTGTTTCCGGTGACGGAGGCCACGGCGCAGCGGTGGCGGGAATATTATAATGAACGGATGACAGGCATTGACAATGCCGCGACATTGGAAGCCCGGGACGACAAAGCGATCCTTGAAAAGCCCGGGGCCTACTTCGTCCATCGGGAGGGAAAACTCCTGGGTATCGGATGGCTTAACGACTGTGAACTCCTGGCTGTGGCAGCGGAAAAGGGAAAGGGAGAGACGGTGATGCACACCCTCATGTCCCTGGTGGAGGGGGATCCCATGACTCTGGAGGTGGCGTCCACCAATGAAAGAGCCATCCGGTTGTATGAACGGCTGGGTTTCCTGAAAACCGGGGAGCGGTCCCGGTGGTATTCCCTATAAATTTTCCCCTGTGCAGGAAAAATACTTGACACTGGCCAGGTGGTATGTTATAATACCCAAGGCTTCAAGGACAAAGCCTTGACAGGGGGAGACACCGGATGGACGCACTGGAAATGGCGCTGCTGCTGGACTACTACGGCGGTATGCTCACCGAGAAGCAGAAGGAATGCTTCGATATGCGCTATAATCAGGACCTGTCCCTGGGGGAGATCGCCGAAGCCCAGGGGGTCAGCCGCCAGGCGGTGTATGATAACCTGGTCAGGACGGAAGCCCTCCTTCGCCGGATGGAAGAAAATATTGGCGCTGTTCGGCGGGACAGGGCAGTTCGTGGGGCTGTCCGGGAAATCCTGGACGCGGCGGAGGAACTGGACAAGCTGTCCAATCGGGAGGCAGGCACCATTTCTCAGCGGATCAAAGCCGCTGCGAACGCGCTTAAGGAGTAGCTATGGCATTTGAAGGCTTAACTGAAAAGATTTCCGCCACCTTCAAGAAGCTTCGGGGCAAGGGACGCCTGAAAGAAGCGGATGTGAAGGAGGCTATGCGGGAGATCCGCATGGCGCTGCTGGAAGCGGATGTCAGCTACAAGGTGACAAAGGATTTCGTGAAATCCGTTACCGAGCGCTGCGTAGGCGCCGACGTGCTGGAATCCCTGACTCCTGCCCAGATGATCGTGAAGATCGTCAACGAGGAGCTGTGCAAGCTCATGGGCAGCAGCGTCAAGCACCTGAATATCAATCCCAACGGCCCCACTGTGGTTATGCTGGTGGGCCTCCAGGGCGCGGGTAAAACCACCAATGGCAGCAAGCTGGCTGGGCTGCAAAAGCGCCAGGGCAGAAATCCCCTGCTGGTGGCCTGCGATATTTACCGCCCTGCGGCAATCACACAGCTGCAGGTCTGCGGAGAAAAGCTGGGCATTCCCGTCTTTGAGAAGGGAACCCAGGACCCTGTAAAAACCGCCAAGGAGGCGGTGCTATACGCCCGTCAGCGGGGCTATGACATGGTGTTTCTGGACACCGCCGGACGGCTCCATGTGGACGAAGCCCTGATGAACGAGCTGAAGAACATCAAGGCCGCCGTAAAGCCCGACGAAATCATGCTGGTGGTGGATGCCATGACCGGCCAGGACGCGGTGAATGCTGCCCAAAGCTTCAATGAATGGCTGGATATTGATTCTGTCATGCTGAGCAAATTGGACGGCGACGCCAGAGGCGGCGCGGCGCTGTCTGTTCGGGCTGTCACCGGAAAACCCATTAAATTCGCCGGTATCGGTGAAAAGCTGGAGGACATCGAGCCCTTCCATCCGGACCGGATGGCAAACCGGATTTTGGGGATGGGCGACATGCTGACTCTCATCGAGAAGGCGGAAAAGGCTTACGATGAGAAAAAAGCCGCCGAGATGGAGAAAAAACTCCGGTCCAACAAGTTTACTCTACAGGATTTCTATGACCAGATGGTGCAGATGAAGTCCATGGGGTCCATGGAGGAGATCCTTTCTCAGATGCCCGGCGGCGCGAACCTGAAAGGCGTCAAGCTGGATCCCAAAGCCATGGCCCATACGGAGGCCATCATCCTTTCCATGACCCCCAAGGAGCGGGAAAAGCCGGAAATCATCGGCGGAAGCCGGAAGAAACGGATTGCCGCCGGTGCGGGATTAAAGGTGGAGGACGTGAACCGTCTGCTCAAGTCCTTCGAGCAGATGCGAAAGCTCATGAAGCAGTTCTCCGGCCCCGGTGTGGGCAAGAAAATGAAGCGTATGAGCCGCATGGGCGGTTTTGGCGGCGGCTTCCCCGGGTTCTAAGGGAAGCAGAAGTTGTTCGCTCTAAGCAAATTGCTTTGCGATATAGATTATTTATTAAATTTATGGAGGTGAAACTCTCATGGTGAAAATCAGACTGAGAAGAATGGGCGCCAAGAAGAACCCCTACTACCGCATTGTTGTGGCGGATTCCCGTTCTCCCCGTGATGGCCGCTGCATTGAGGAGATCGGTACCTACAATCCCCTGACCCAGCCCGCTACCATCACTGTTGACGCTGAGAAGGCTCAGAACTGGATCAAGAACGGCGCACAGCCCACTGATACCGTTCGCGGCCTGCTGAAGAGCGCCGGCGTGCTGTAAGACCCCAAAGGAGACAGGCCACATGAAAGAACTTTTGCTGTATATGGCAAAGAATCTGGTGGATGATCCTGAGGCAGTCACCGTTACCGAAATCGAAAATGAGGACGGCAAGGTGCTGGAGCTGCGTGTTGCCGAGGGTGACATGGGCAAGGTGATCGGCCGCCAGGGACGGATCGCCAAAGAGATCCGTACCATTATTAAGACTGTAGCCCAGCGCACTGGCGAGAAGGTCACGGTCGAGATCGTGGATTAAACGATGATGCGTGACAAAAGTCACGCATTTTTCGTTTGTTTTGAACTGTTTTGGATTGAAAAATACTTCCCGGAACGGGAGACTTACTGTCCAAGGTATGTCATTCCGACCGAGCGAAGCGAGTGGAGGAATCTTACCGGCTGGAAAGCGGCTGAGTGGGCAGATCCCTGGACTTTGCTCGGGATGACAGCGTTTGTGTTTTTTGACAGGCTGCCTCCAGAACAGGAAATTTCGATAGAAAAATCATTTGGAGGAAATAACATGAAGCTGCCATTTATTGAAGCGGGTGAAATCGTCACTACCCATGGGGTCCGTGGAGAAGTAAAGCTGCTGACCTGGCTGGACAGCCCGGAGGACCTTTTGGGCTTTGAACGCTGCCGCATTGCCGGAAAGGAATACGCCATGGAATCCGTTCGTGTGCAGAAAAGCTGCAACCTGGTTAAGCTGGCAGGAATAGATACCATGGAGCAGGCGCAGACATTTCGGGGAAAGACCCTGGAGCTGTATCGGGAGGACATTGACGAGGAAGTCATTTTCGCCGCCGAGCTAACTGGCATGGAGGTATATGCGGGCGGTGCCCTCCTGGGAAAGATCACGGAGGTCCTGGACTATCCTGGCAACAAGGTGTATGTGGTCCAGGGAGAGCATGAATATCTGATTCCCGCTGTGAAGGAATTTATCCTTTCCACGGACCTGGAGAAGAACGAGATGACAGTAAAGCTTCTGGAAGGAATGCGCAGCGATGAGAATTGATATTTTGACCCTGTTCCCGGAAACCCTGGGGGACGTGCTCAGCGAAAGCATTCTGGGCCGTGCCCAGGAGCGGGGGTATATCACCATTGATACCCACCAGATCCGGGACTATACGGCAAACAAGCAAAATCAGGTGGACGACTATCCCTACGGCGGGGGCCGGGGGGCGGTGATGGCTGCTGATCCCATTTATCGCTGCTGGGAGGCTGCCTGCGATGAGGCTGGAGGGCCGGTGCATACCATTTACCTGTCCCCCTGCGGCCATACCTTCCGGCAGGCGGATGCCATTCGGTTAAGCAAAATGGAAAACCTGATTCTGGTCTGCGGCCACTATGAGGGTATTGACCAGCGGTTCATAGACGAGTGCGTGGACGAGGAAATTTCTCTGGGAGACTTTGTTCTCACCGGCGGGGAAATCGCCGCTATGGCGGTGACGGATGCTGTGTGCCGTATGGTTCCCGGGGTGCTGGCAGACCCGGAATGCTTTGAGGACGAGAGCCATTTTAATGGCCTTCTGGAATATCCCCAGTATACCCGGCCGGCCGTCTGGCATGGCAGGGAGATTCCGGAGATCCTCACCTGCGGCAACCATGAAAAGGTCCGTCTCTGGCGCAGGAAACAATCCCTCCGGCGCACCAGGTTAAGACGGCCGGATATGTACGAAAAGCTGGATTTATCCTCCAAGCAGGACAAAAAGCTATTGAAGGAAATGGAATCGGAGGACCAGGCGGAAGAATAGGGAGGCACTATGGAAAAACTGGAAACCTTAAAAACCTGGGTAGCGGAAAGCAGCCGAATCGTATTCTTCGGCGGCGCGGGAGTAAGTACGGAATCCGGCATTCCGGATTTTCGGAGCGTGGATGGCCTGTACAGCCAGCACTTTGCCTATCCTCCGGAGACCATCATCAGCCACACCTTCTATGAGCGGCGCCCGGAATATTTCTTCCGATTCTACCGGGAGAAAATGCTGCCCCTGGGGTTTGAACCCAATATCACCCATAAGGTGCTGGCCCGGTGGGAGGCGGAGGGGAAGCTCAGCGCTGTAGTGACCCAGAATATTGACGGCCTGCATCAAAAGGCGGGCAGTAAGCGGGTCTATGAGCTGCACGGCTCCGTGCTTCGCAACTACTGCGTTAGGTGCCGGAAATTCTACCCGGCAGAGTACGTCCGGGACGCACAGGGCGTGCCGAAATGCACCTGCGGCGGCACGGTGAAGCCGGATGTGGTGCTGTACGAGGAAAGCCTGGACCAGGAGACCATCGAGAAAAGCGTCATGGCTATCCGGGGCGCGGATCTGCTGATCGTGGCGGGAACCAGCCTGACGGTTTATCCGGCGGCGGGGCTTATTCACTACTATCAGGGAAACCGGCTGGTGCTGATCAACCGGGACGAGACGCCCTACGACAGTCAGGCGGACCTGGTATTCCACGAAAGCCTGGGGAATATTTTCAGCAAACTATAAGAAAAAGGGTAGGATGCTCGTTCCTACCCTTTTTTTGTTGTAATGGCCTTCTTCAGGTGCCAATCCGAATACATCCGGAACACAGTGGAGCCAAGTAAGATACCCACGGCCAGGATCCCGGCGATGGCCGCAGTGTGCAGTCCGGTTTGGACGAAGGCATCCATATCCCGTTGGATGGCGTAGCTCATAGTCCTATAGACTCCGGCCCCCGGGATCATGGGGAAAATCGAAACCACCAGATAGGAAATTGCCGGGTATTTCCGAACTCTTGCCATGATCTCCGAATAAACAGAGGAAAAAAGTCCAGACCAGAAATAGGCAATCAGATCGCTGTAGCCCATTTTCAGCACGATCAGATATACCGCCCAGGAAAGAGCGCCGCCCAGAGCGCACAGCAGCCCCCCGGGACCGTGGATGTTGAACAGCACCGCAAACCCGCAGCAGCTGATAAAAGCGAAAACACACTGTGAAAAAATGGAATAGTCGATGGAAGCGATGCTCCTGGGAGCGCCCCAGAGGACGGTTGCCAGCTTCCAGGCGGTGGCGGTTCCCAGAGCCAGGGCCACACCGATGAGAAACACCTGAACAATCCGGTTGATGCCGGAATTGGTGTCCCCGTAAATGATATCCCGCATGGCGTTGGTAAACAGCAGCCCCGGCACCAGAAGCATCAGCGCGCCAATGGTGACGGCGTCGGAATTTTGAGCCAGCCCCAGCGCGCCCATAGCGTAGGCAAGGACAGCCATCAGAAACGCGGCGGCGATGGTCTGGAAGAAGGCGTTTACCTTTCGCTGGGTCAGAAATCTCTGAACCAGGTGGATGACCATGCCGCAGGCACCGGCGCAGAGGCAGTCCGTAAAGCAGCAGCCGAAGAAAAGGCCGAAACCTGCGCCGCCCAGAAACGCTCCCAAATACTGGGCGGGAACAGAATAGCTAAGCCGCTTATCCCGAACCTGAGAAAGCATTTCCTGGGCCTCAGACAGGGGGGGCTTCCGTGTGCAGATCGCCCGGCTGAGTCCGTTGAGTTTTTCCACGGCGTCCAGGTCGTTATCGTGGCTGCCGATGCGGCGGACCCGGGTAAGATTGTGGCCGTCTTCCTGGGTAAGGCTGACAATCAGCAGATTGGGAATGGCAAACACTTCCGCTGTCATGCCATAGGCGGATAGAATCCGGCTGACGGTTTCCTCCACCCGAAAGGTTTCCGCGCCGCAGATAGCCAGCTCATAGCCCAGGTCCGCGGCCAAATCCAATAAGGTTTCATTGTCCATTTTGAAATTACTTTCTCACAAACAGAATGCCTAAGGTTCCGGGGCCGCAGTGACAGGAGACGGTGCAGCCGGCGATGGTCTCATAAACAGCGGTAAAATGACCGTGGGTGTGGACGGCCTCCAGGACGGCGTCATGGGCCTCCTGGGAAACCTGGGTGTAGGTGATGAACAGGGTGCCGGGGTCGATATCCTCCCGACCCTCCAGACGGTCCTTCACATAATTAGAAAGACATTTGGCGAAGTTGCCCCGGTATTTTTTGCCTACGATCATTTTTCCGTCCCTGACCTCAATGCAGGGCTTCAGATTCAGCAGGTTTGCCCCCAGAGCGGCGGCGGAGGAGCAGCGGCCGCCCCTCACCAGATAGTCCAGCTTGTCCACCACGAAGCTGGCCTCCACCCGGGAGGTAAAGGCATCCAGCGCTTCCTTCAGCTGGTCCATAGAGGACACGGTTTTTGCCAGTTCACAGGCTTTCAGCACAACCAGACCCTGACCGGTGGACAGATTCCGGGAGTCCACCACCCGGACGTTGTCAAATTCTGAGGCGGCAAGGCTGGCATTCTGGAAGCTGGAGGAAAAGTCAGAGCTGATGGTGATATGCAGCACACCGTCATATTGCGCCGCATAGGTCCTGAAGACATCCGCGAAGAAGCCCACACTGCGGGCAGCGGTGGAGCACAAACAGCCTCCGGAAGCTACATGGGCAAAAATATCGCTGGGAGTGATGGTGTCGCCGTCATAAAATTCCTCTCCGTTTTTCATGACGATGAGAGGGGTGATGGTGATGTCGTGCTGGCGGACAAGTTCCGGGGACAGGTCGCAGGTGCTGTCGGAAATGATTTTAATATTCATGTTTCCTCCTGATTCGCATTTGCGCTATGTTAATTGGATTGGGCGATGGGATCTGTACCCATCATAAAACAATGAGGCTCCTGATTCTTGCTTCTGAGGTAGTTCGCACCCCAGTCCCGCATGGCAACCAGAATGGGCATCAGGCTTTTACCGGTTTCGGTGAGGGAATACTCCACTTTGGGCGGAATCACGGCATAGACCTCCCGGTGGACCAAATCCTGTTTCTCCAATTCCCGAAGCTGCTGGGTCAGCATTTTGGGCGTGGCCTTGCGGATTCGATCCCGCAGTTCGGAAAACCTCAGCTTTCCATCGGACAAATGCCAGAGAATCAGGGCCTTGTATTTCCCGCCGATGAGATCCAGCGTTGCTTCCACAGGGCAATTTACCGGGGTTTCCATAAAAGCCTCCATTCCTTAACCACCATTAGTATCTTTTTAGGTAGTATCATACAAATAAGTGCGTACTTGTATTTTTTGAATTGCATGGTAGAATACTACCATAAGAAACGATTCCTGTCAATGAGAATTTAGAACTGGTTCCATGAACTGCCAGACTTGATTTTTTTGGAGGAATCTGCCATAATGATCCTATAGAGGGGGAATCCTATGGAACTGAAATTCGATGTCACCGGTATGACCTGCGCGGCCTGCTCCGCCCGGGTGGAAAAGGTGACGCGGGCCGTGGAGGGCGTTAACAAAGCGGACGTCAACCTCCTGGCGGGCACTATGCAGGTGGAGGCCGATTCCGAAGCGGTAACGGAGAAAATCATGGAGGCCGTGGAGAATGCGGGCTACCATGCCGCCCTTCCGGGAAAAGAGCCGAAGCGGGAAGAAAAGAAGGAAGAAACCCAGGAGAAAGAGCTGAAATCCGTAAGAACCCGGATCATTGGCTCTGCCATCTGCCTGGTGGTTCTGATGTACTTTACCATGGGGCATATGATCGGCCTGCCGGTTCCCCACTGGTATCACGGGCAGGAAAACGCCATGGTGGCGGCGTTGCTGCAATTTTTCCTGACCCTGCCGCCGGTATACTTAAACCGGGTATACTATAGCCGGGGACTGAAAGCCTTGTGGCACAGAGGGCCCAACATGGACTCCCTCATTGCCGTGGGCTCCCTGGCGGCCCTGATCTACGGTGTGGCGGCCCTGTTCCGGATGGCCTGGGCCATGGGCCACGGGGACTGGGATGTGGTGCAGCTTTACAGTGAGAATCTGTATTTTGAATCCGCCGCCATGATTCTGACCCTGATTACCCTGGGAAAATATCTGGAAACCCGGGCCAAGGGCCGCACTGGCGACGCCATCCGGGCCCTCATGGACTTAAGCCCCAAGACCGCAACCGTCAATAGGAATGGAGAGACCCTGGAAATCCCTGTGGAGCAGGTCGTGGTGGGGGACACGGTCATTGTCCGTTCCGGTGGGAGTATCCCCGTGGACGGTACGGTCCTGAAGGGCCGGGGCTCCGTAGACCAGAGCGCCCTCACGGGAGAAAGCGTGCCCGTGGAGAAAATGCCGGGAGATACGGTGGCTGCCGCTACCATCAATACGGAAGGGTATCTGGAGTTCCGGGCGGACAAGGTTGGGGAGGACACCACCCTGGCCCAGGTGATCCGCATGGTGGAGGAAGCCGGCGGATCCAAGGCACCCATTGCCAGGCTGGCTGACAAGATTGCTGGGGTGTTCGTGCCCGTGGTTATGGCCATTGCCGCTGTTACCTTTGTCGTGTGGATGCTGGCGGGGCAGGGATTGGAATTTTCCCTGCGGTGTGCCATTTCCGTGCTGGTCATCTCCTGCCCCTGTGCGCTGGGTCTGGCAACGCCTGTGGCAATTATGGTGGGCACCGGCCGGGGCGCCCAGATGGGTGTGCTGTTCAAGAACGCGGAGGCCTTGGAAAACCTGCACCATGTGGACACGGTGGTGCTGGATAAGACCGGAACCCTGACCACCGGAAAGCCGGAGGTCACGGATATCCTGCCGGGGCAGGCAAGCGAGCAGGAACTTCTTCGGGTCGCCGCCGCCCTGGAAAACAAATCCGAGCATCCCTTTGCCAAGGCGATCCTCAAGAGGGCGGAGGGCATTCGGCTTCCGGAGACGGAAGCCTTTGAGACGCTCCCCGGCCGGGGTGTTGCCGGGACCGTAAACGGGATGCGCTATTACGGTGGCAACGGACGGTTGATGGAGGAACGGGGCGTGCCCATCCCCGATATGGGAAGCCTTGCGGAGCAGGGGAAGACACCTTTGCATTTTGCGGATGAAACCGGCCGGTATCTGGGCACCATTGCCGCCGCCGATGTGTTAAAGCCGGACTCTGCCGCTGCCATTGCCGCCATGCAGAGCCTGCATCTGGATGTGGTCATGCTCACCGGCGACAATGAAGCTACTGCCAAAGCCATCGGGTCCGCCGCGGGAATCACCCATGTGATCTCCGACGTGCTGCCTACAGACAAAGCCAGCGCGGTGAAAAAATTGCAAAGCCAGGGACACCGGGTGCTGATGGTGGGCGACGGCATCAACGATGCCCCTGCTCTGGTCACAGCCGACGTGGGTATGGCCATCGGCGCGGGCACGGACATCGCCATGGAGTCGGCGGATGTGGTGCTGATGAGCGGCTCTCTGGCTGCCGTCAGTGGGGCTATTGAGCTGAGCAAGGCCACCATCCGCAATATCCGGGAAAACCTGTTCTGGGCGTTCTTCTATAATACCCTGGGAATCCCTATTGCGGCGGGTGTGTTGTTTATCCCCTTTGGCGTGAGCCTCAGTCCCATGCTGGGGGCGGCGGCCATGAGCCTGAGCAGCGTTTTTGTAGTGACCAACGCCCTGCGGCTGCGGTTCTTTAAGAGCAAAACCATCTCCGCGTCTGCGGTGGAAAAAGAAGAAAATCAAACCAATCAGGAAGAAAAAATCGATTCTATTCAGGAGGAAAAAACTATGGAAACCGTTATCAAAGTAGAAGGTATGATGTGTGGACACTGCAAGGCCCGGGTGGAGAAAGCCTGCAAGAGCGTGCCCGGCACGGAGGACGCCGTGGTGGACCTGGCGGCTAAGACCGTTACTGTGACCGGAAACGCGGATGTGGCGGCGCTGAAGAAGGCCATCACCGATGCGGATTACCAAGTGGTGGACTAAATGCGCACCGACTTCTGGTATGATTCCCAGGGAGCAGGCAAAATCCATGGCTGCCGCTGGACCCCGGAGGGGGAGGTACGGGCCGTCTTGCAGATCATCCACGGCATTGCGGAATATATCGAGCGCTACGATGACTTTGCACGCTTTCTAAACGACCGGGGCATCCTGGTAGTGGCGGAGGATCACATGGGCCACGGCCAGTCCGTGAACGGGGACGGCATTCAGGGCTACTTCCACGGCGGCTGGTTTACCGCTGTGGCGGACAGCTACCACCTTTTAGAGGGCACCCGGAAAGAATTTCCGGATGTCCCCTACATCCTGTTCGGCCACTCCATGGGCTCTTTCATGACAAGAACCATTCTCTGCAAATATCCGAATAGCGGCATTGCCGCCGCTGTCATTTGCGGAACCGGCTGGCAGCCTGCCGCCCTCCTGCCTGCCGTCATCAAAATGGTGGATGCCGTGTGCCAAAAGTCCGGGGAAACAGAGCCAAACGAGAAGCTGCAAAACCTGGTCTTTGGCACCTACAATAAGCGGGTGGAGCATCCCCGTACGCCCTTTGACTGGCTCACCCGGGATAAGGCCCAGGTAGATGCCTATATTGCCAACCCCAAGTGCGGCTTTACCGCCAGTGCTGGCCTGCTGCGGGAGATGATGAGGGGCATCTTATACATTGAGCAGCCAAAGAGCTTGGCCGCTATGCGGAAGGACCTGCCGGTCTTCTTTATCGCCGGTGGGGACGATCCTGTAGGCAGCTATGGGAAGGGCGTCAAAAAGAGTGCCGAGGCATTTAAAAAGGCCGGAATGCAGGATGTGTCCCTGCGAATCTATCCCCTGGGCCGCCATGAAATCCTCAATGAGATCAATAAAGCGGAGGTCTACGAGGACGTATACCAGTGGGTATCAAGTAAGTGCGGGCTGGAAGCATAATAAAATGAGGCAAAACGTAAAAAAGACAGGTACATCATTTTGTGCCTGCCTTTTTTGCTTATTCCGGTGGAAATCCGGAAGGAAATGTGATATCATACAGGTATGTCCTGAAAAAACATAGAAAAACACTAATCAGTCCGTTTTAACGGACAAATCATCTGTTATACTGTCATCAGAAAACAAGGGAAACGCCTGACGGATGGGATCAGGCAGCCCAAAGAAAGGGGAATGACAGATGCAGATGCGTTACGTTGGAGGACATATTCAGGTTTATGACAATTGCGGCAAGTTCCTGTTTTCGGCGGACACCGAGCGGGAGGCCAGAGAGGAATGGGAGGATTATGCGGAATCTGCGGCTTGATCTTTGCTACGACGGTACCCGATACCGGGGCTGGCAGCGGCTTCCCGGACGGGAGGACACCATCCAGGGAAAGCTGGAAACCTGCCTCACCCGGATTTTGGGGGAGCAAATCGAGGTCAGCGGCAGCGGACGAACCGACGCGGGGGTCCACGCCAGGGGGCAGGTGGCAAATTTCCACTGCGAAAGCAAGCAGCCCTGCGGGGAGATTTTGGAGAATCTGCGGCGGTATTTGCCGGAGGACATTGGCATATACTCCTGCAAGGACGTGTCCTCGCGGTTCCATGCAAGGCTCAACGCCAGGGAGAAGACCTACTGCTATCGGATCTGGAATAGCAAACTACCCTGTGTCTTTGAGCGTCGATATGTGACGGTGCTGCCGGAAGCTCTGGACGTGGGCGCTATGGAGCGGGCGGCAGGGCAGCTTGTGGGGGAGCATGACTTTTCTGCTTTCTGCGGCAACGCGAAAATGAAAAAGTCCACGGTTCGTTTGCTTCGATCCATAACCATCAACCGGGAAGGGGAAGAATTGGTTCTTCGGTTCACAGGAAACGGCTTCCTGCAAAACATGGTGCGGATCCTGACGGGGACCCTTATCGAGGTGGGCAGGGGACAGCGGAAAGCGGAATCCATCCCCGATTTATTTGGCGGAAAACGGGGGTCGGCGGGTTTCCTGGCCCCGGCCCAGGGGCTTTGTCTGGAGGAGGTAGTCTATTGAACATTCAGATTTTCGGTAAATCTAAGTGCTTCGACACAAAGAAAGCGGAGCGGTATTTTAAGGAGCGGCGGATTCAGTACCAGTCCATTGACCTGCTGCGCTACGGAATGTCCGGCAAGGAGTTTGACAGCGTTCTCCGGGCGGTGGGAGGCATTGACAATCTCATCGACTGGGAAAGCAAGGCCCCGGAGATCACCCTGATGAAGTATATGGACGACAAACGGGTCAAGGAGGACAAGGTTTTTGACAACTCTGCCCTGATGAAGACGCCCATTGTCCGCAACGGGAAGCAGGCCACCGTGGGGTATTGCCCGGAAATCTGGGCAGCCTGGGAATAAGGGCACTGGGCAGTTTGCCAATTTCATCCATTTACGAAAGCAGCTTTGAGAGATCGAAGCTGCTTTTTTATGTTTTTTGCAGATCTAAGTCATTTTTATCTTGCGAAATCCACAAAAAAGTGGTATGCTGGGAGGGCATAATGACGAAAATCCTTTCTTGGCTCAATGCCATCGTCTGGGGCGCGCCAGCCCTGCTTCTGATTATCGGGGTGGGACTGTACTTAAGCTTTCAATTGGGTTTCCCACAGATCACACTGCTGCCCAGGGCGCTGAGAGATTTCGGGTCCAAACTCCGTCCCCGTAAGAAAGAAAGGGAAGGAACTTCCTCCTTTCAGGCTCTGTGCACGGCTCTGGCCGCCACTGTGGGCACCGGGAACCTGGTGGGCGTGGCGGGGGCCATCTGCCTGGGTGGGCCGGGGGCCATCTTTTGGATGTGGGTCTGCGGGCTTTTGGGGATGGTGACAAAGTTTGCCGAGGCTACCCTGGCGGTACGCTACCGGGTCCAGGGGTCAAGAGGCTTCGTGGGCGGCCCTATGTATATGATGCTTGGGGGGCTGGGGAGCCGGTCTTACCCCATGGCGGTGTGCTACTGCTTGTTCGGGGTGATTGCCGCCTTCGGCGTAGGAAACGCCACCCAGATCAGCGCTGTTGTTACCAGTGTGAATGGAATGCTGTCCCGATTCGGCGGGGAGCCCACCGGTCGAACGGATCTGATACTGGGGATTGTACTGGCGGCGTTGGTGGGCATCATGCTTTTTGGCGGGGCGAAACGGATTGGCGCGGCGGCGGAAAGACTGGTACCCTTTGTTTCCGTCCTGTATGTGGGAATGTGCGCCGGGGTGCTGTTTTTCCGGGCGCGGGAAGTTCCCGCTGCCTTTTGTGCCATTGTGGAGGGGGCCTTCTCTCCCCGGGCCGTTACCGGCGGAATGCTGGGATCCTCCTGGCAGGCGCTGCGCATCGGGTGCAGCCGGGGCATCTTCACCAACGAGGCGGGGATGGGGACGGCTTCCATCGCCCATGCCAGCGCGGAGGTTTCCCATCCGGTACAGCAGGGGCTCATGGGGATTATGGAGGTTTTTCTGGACACCATGGTGATTTGCACCCTGACAGCCCTGGTGATCCTCAGCAGCGGCGTACCCATTCCCTATGGCGTCGACGCCGGGGCGTCACTGACCACGGATGCCTTTGCCTGCGTGTATGGGGATATGGCTTCCGTCATCCTTTCCGTTTCCCTGTGCTGCTTTGCCATTGCCACCATTTTGGGCTGGGGGCTGTACGGGGCCCGGTGCGCCGAGTTTCTGTTTGGCCCCAAGGCGTGGAAATACTTCGCCATCGCCCAGACGGGAGCCGTGATTTTTGGCTCTGTTCAAAATGCCGCCGTAGTCTGGCAGCTTGCGGAAACCGTCAACGGCCTGATGGCCATACCCAATCTCATCACACTGGGTGCGCTGACGCCGGAGCTAAAGCGCCTGGTGAAAGAATATAAAAAGAGTAGAAAGAAGGACGGCCCAGCCGTCCGTGGAGGTACCTATGCAGATTTCCATCAATGCCAACCGCTGTGAACCCTCTCCTATGCGGAAATTCCATCCTTACGCAGTACAGGCGGAAAAAGAGGGAAAGCACATTTTTCACTTAAATATCGGACAGCCAGACCTGCCCACCCCGAGAGCCTACTATGATGCCATCCGTCAGTTTGACAACCGGACCTTGGAATACGCCGAATCTCCCGGCAAGCCGGTGCTGATTAACGCGGTGCGCAACTACTACCATGGCCTGGGTGTGGAGCTGGAGAACCGGGATGTGCTGATCACCACCGGCGGCAGCGAGGCGCTGCTACTGACCTGCCTTTCTATCCTGGACCCCTATACCGAGGTCATCATCCCCGAGCCTTACTATCCCAACTATACCACCTTCGTCCACGCGGCTGGCGGCGTCATCCGGGCCCTGCCCACCAATCCCTGGGAGGGCTACCGGTATGCCCAGCGGGAGCGGATCGAAAGCCTGATTACTAAAAATACCCGGGCCATCCTCATCACCAATCCCGGCAATCCCACCGGCGTTGTGCTGGACGAGAAGGAAATGCGGATGATCGCGGATATCGCCAAGGAGCATGACCTGTTCCTGATCTGCGACGAGGTGTACCGGGAGTTCTGCTACGACGATAAGTTCGGCGTGCCCACTATGGCCCGGTTCCAGGACATTGACGAAAACCTGGTGATCATTGACTCCGTGTCCAAGCGGTTCTCCGCCTGCGGCGCGCGGGTGGGCTGCGTGGTGACGAAGAATAAGGAGTTGCAGCAGGCGCTGCTGAAATTCTGCCAGTCCCGTTTGTCCGTGGCCACCATCGATCAGATCGGCGCCGCCGCCCTGTACGGCGTAGACGCGGACTTCTTCCGCCGGAGCAAGGCAGAGTACCAGCGCCGCCGGGACACGGTGGTCAGGAGACTCCGCCAGATTCCCGGGGTGGTGGTGGAGGAGCCTATGGGCGCTTTCTACCTGATGGCAAGCCTTCCCGTGGACGATACGGACAAGTTCCAGTACTGGCTCCTGGAGCACTTCTCCGACCGTGGGGACACAGTGATGTTTGCCCCCGGCGCGCCCTTCTACGAAACCCCCGGCAAGGGCATTAACGAAGTGCGAATCGCCTATGTACTGAAGCAGGAGGATCTGGAACGGGCCATGGATGTGCTGGCTATGGGTATTGCCCACTACCAGCGCAGCGTGATGCACGTCCAGCCCCCCAAGTCCATGGAATAATTTTCCCTGAAAACCCACCTTCGACGCTTTCCTTTTTCCCTGAGGCGTATACTGAAAGTCAGCCTAACGAAAGGGGAATGGAAAGATGGGAAAACGGATTTTGGGAGTTGTGATGGGGTTGCTGCTGCTTCCGGTTCTGTGCCTGAGTGCCAGGGCGGTGGAGACGGAGGGCTCCATCCAGTTGATTGTGAGAAGCGGTGACGAACCCCTTGTGGGCGGTACGGTGACGCTGTACCGGGTGGGCGTCGCTTCCGAGGACGGATACCGGATTGTGGACAGCTTCGGCGGGGGCTTTGTCCGGCATGAAGACGCATTGTCTCCCCATCTGGCCCAGTGGCTGTCTCAGATGGAGGGGGAGCCGGGAATGACCCGGATTTTGGACGCCGACGGAAGCGCCAGCTTTTCCCATCTGGGAGAAGGGCTGTATCTGCTGGTGCAGAACGGAACCATGGAGGACTTCTTCCCGATTATGCCGTTCCTCATGGTTCTGCCCTATGAGGGACAGTGGAACGTCCAGGCTTATCCCTTCACCCAGCAGGTCTACACGGAGTGCCCCCGGACGGGGCAGCATCCCGGGCCGTTCCTGGGCGCTCTGGGAATGGTGGTGTCCGGCATCGGTCTGGCTGTGTGTATTGGCCCCATCCGCCGGAAGATATTTCTATAAAAGGCAGCCGCCGGAATCTTTCTTCGGCGGCTGAAAGACAGAAAGAGAGGAAGACCCATGTCTATAGAGAAAGTAAGAGCCTATTTCCGCAGCGCCGGAATGGAGGACCGGATCCAGGAGTTCTCTGTGTCCAGCGCCACGGTGGAGCTGGCGGCCCAGGCCCTGGGCTGTGAGTCCTGCCGCATTGTGAAGACGCTCTCCTTCGACGTGAAGGGCACCCCCATTCTGATTGCCATTGCGGGGGACGCCAAGGTGGACAACGCCAAGTATAAAGCCCGCTTCGGGGTCAAGGCCAAAATGCTGAAACATGAGGACGCGCCGGTGCTGATCGGTCACGCGGTGGGGGGCGTATGTCCCTTTGCGGTGAATGAGGGCGTAGAGGTCTACCTGGACGAGTCCATCCAGCGTTTTCCCCTGGTATATCCGGCGGCGGGCAGCAGCAACAGCGCTGTGGGCCTGACCGTGGAGGAACTGGAAAAGCTGTCCCGGTTTGACGGTTGGGTGGACGTGTGTAAGGGCTGGCAGGAAACGGAATAAACAGGGAACAGCCACAGTGAATCTGCGGCTGTTCTTGTATTTTGTCCTGCTATGTGATAATATGGAGCTAAGGAGACGTTAAATCGGTATTTGTGAGGGGAAAAGAATGAATGGAAAACTAAGGAATATGACTGCGGTATACCTAACAAAAAAAGATAAGGTCTTGCTGCTGTATAGAGAAGGTGGCAGAGTTGTAAATAATGTATGGACTGGGTCTGCAGGTGGTCATTTCGAAGAATATGAATTAAATGATGCAAGGGCTTGTGTTGTTAGAGAAATGGAAGAAGAATTGGGCTTGAGATCAGATGATATTGAAGGATTAACACTTAGATATGTTACTTTAAGATATACTAAGGGTGAAATAAGGCAAAATTACTATTTTTTTGCAAATCTAAAAGATAATGTCAATGATCACTTACAATCAAATGAAGGAATTTGTAAGTGGTTTTCTATTGATGAAATAACCCGTCTTGAGATGCCCTTTACGGCCCAATATGTTGTTGAACATTATTATTCAGTGGGATGCATGACAGATAAACTATATGTAGGTGTTACAACAAATGAATGTGTTGATTTCCTGGAATTAAGTGAATCGTAATTGACAAATTCCGGTTTGTCGATCAGATACAGAAGTGTTTTTCGTATGCAGTGACACAAATGTGTGCTTTGCGGCGATCCTCATATATAAGGCAAAAAGCGTGACGACTCCGTCACGCTTTTTGTAATCTTTACAGCCAGCCGGAGTCCTCCGACTCCGCCTTCCGGGGGCGGCGCAGCAGGGCCTGGACGGCTTTTTTTGCGTCAGCGTTTTCGTAAAGCACCTTGTAGGCGGCTTCGGTGATGGGCATATCGATGCCCATGGACTTGCCCAGTTCATAGGCGGATTTGGCGGCATAGTAGCCCTCTACCACGGCCCCAACCTCCTTCATGGCCTCCTGGGCGTTCTTCCCCTGGCCAATGAGAATGCCTGCCCGGCGGTTCCGGGAGTGCATGGAGGTGCAGGTGACGATCAGGTCGCCTACCCCCGCAAGACCAGTGAAGGTGTCCTTCCTTGCGCCCATGGCGATGCCCAGCCGGGCGGTCTCTGTCAGGCCCCGGGTCATCAGCATAGCCTTGGTGTTATCCCCAAAGCCTAATCCGTCGGTCACACCGGCGCACAGGGCAATGACGTTTTTCAGCGCCGCTGCCAGTTCCGCGCCCAGAGGGTCCGAACTGGTATACACCCGCAGAGTGTCCGACATGAATGCGTCCTGTACAAACTCCGCAAGACCCTGATCGGTGGAGGCTGCCAGAAGCCCCGTAGGAACGTTGATGGAAACCTCCTCCGCGTGGCTGGGGCCGGTGAGAGCCACCACGTTCTTGCCGGTCTCCTCCGCGACCACCTGGCTCATGCGCTTGTGGGTGTCCTGTTCCAAACCCTTGGTGACGGAAACCACCACGGCATCCGGATCGATATAGGGAGCGGCTCCCCGGCAGACGGACCGGAGGGGGAAGGAAGGGGACGCCATGACCACCAGCTTGCAGCCGGAGATGCAGGCGTAGTCGCCGCTGATCTTGAGACTTTCGGGAAGCACCGCCCCGGGAAGCCGGGGATTGCGGTGAGTGGCGTTCATCTCGGGAATCAAATCCTTTTCGAAGGTCCACATGGTCACATCATGGCCATTTTTACATAGGGCGATGGCCAGGGCAGTACCCCAGGCGCCGCTGCCGACAACTGCTGCTTTCATATTCAATGTCCTTTCCCAAAGAGATTGGTTTTATGTTCTTCCCCGTGAACAAGGCGGGAGATGTTGCTCCGGTGCATGAAAATGGTGAGAAGTCCCATGAAGACGCCGCCCAGCAGGACGAATAGATTGTCGTGATGGAGTACCAAAAAGCTCACCGCAAAGGCGGCCGCGCTGAGGATGGAGCCAAGGGACACATACCCGCTCAGAAGATAGACAACCGTAAAGACGGCAATCAGAATCAGGCCAATCCGCCAGTCAATCATCAGGGCGATGAACAGGCCGCTTAAGATGCCCTTTCCACCCTTGAAGCCCAGCAGGACCGGGAAATCATGGCCCAGGATCACACACAGCCCTCCCAGAACCCGGCCCTCCAGGGGAAACCCATAGGGCGTCAGCAGCAGACCCGCCGTGAGGCAGGCGAGAATAGCCTTGCCCGCGTCTACGAAGATGACCATGAGGCTCTTTCCGGCACCGTAGTTGCGGATGAAATTGGTCAGGCCCGCGTTGCCGCTGCCGTGCTCCCGGACATCGTCGTGAAGCATGGCGGAGGTGAGAAAAGCGCCGTTCAGATTGCCAAGCATATAGCAGGTCAGAGCTGCCACGATGATAGAAGCTACCATCAGTTCTCCTCCTTATCACCCTTCTGCCGAATGGTGATCCGGATGGGGGTGCCTTGCAGGCCGAAGACCTCCCGAATCTGGTTTTCCAGATACCGCTGATAGGAGAAGTGGAAGAGCCGCGCGTCGTTGCAGAAGATCACGAAATGAGGGGGCTTGGTGCTGGCCTGGGTCATATAGTAGATTTTCAGGCGGCGGCCCTTATCCGTGGGAGGCTGCACCCGGGCGGTAGCGTCGGCCAGGACGCTGTTCAGCGCGCCGGTGGTAATACGGCTGGTGTTCTGGGCGTAAACGTCCTGAATCACCTGGTAGAGCCTGTCCACCCGCTGACCTGTAAGGGCGGAGAGGAACAGGACGGGAGCGTAGAGCATATAGCTTAAATCCTGACGGACCTTTGCTTCCATGTCCCGCATGGTGTTGGTTTCCTTATCTTCCACCGCGTCCCACTTGTTCACCACGATGATGGCGGCTTTGCCCGCCTCGTGGACAAGTCCGGCAATTTTGGTGTCCTGCTCGGTGACACCGTCGTTCGCGTCAATGAGGATCAGACACACGTCCGCCCGCTCGATGGCGCTGATGGAGCGGAGACCCGAATACTTTTCGATGGCGTCGTCCACCTTGCTCTTCCGGCGCATTCCAGCAGTGTCGATGAATCGGTATTTCCCGGTTTCGTTTTCAAAATAGGAGTCGATGGCGTCCCGGGTGGTGCCGGCTACATCGGAGACGATGACCCGTTCCTCTCCCAGAATCCGGTTTAAGAGGCTGGACTTGCCCACGTTGGGCTTGCCTACAATGGCAACGCTCACGACGTCGCTTTCTTCCTCTTCTGCGCTATCTTCCGGGATGTTTTCCAGCACCCAATCCAGCAGGTCCCCAGTGCCGTGACCATGGACGGCGGAGGTCTCGAAAAGATCGCCAATGCCCAGGGCGTAAAATTCAAAGGCGTCGGGGTTTACGCCACCGGTGGAGTCGCACTTGTTGACGGCCAGAGCCACGGGCTTGCCGGATTTGCGAAGCATAGTCGCCACGTCCTGATCCGCGGCGGTGACGCCGCTGCGGACATCCGCTACCATGATGATGGCGTTTGCCAGCTCAATGCCGATCTCCGCCTGACGGCGCATGAATTTCAGCATATCATTTTCCGTTCCCGGCTCAATACCGCCGGTGTCCACCAGGGAAAAGGTGCGTCCGCACCATTCGCAGTCGCCGTAGATCCGGTCTCGGGTCACGCCGGGGGTGTCCTCCACGATGGAGGTACGGCGGCCTGTGAGCTTGTTAAAGAGCATGGACTTGCCCACATTGGGCCGTCCTACAATGGCAACCAAAGGCTTTGCCATGGAATCACTTCCTTTTTATCAGTTATAAAAGCTGACAGCACAGGCTGTACAGCGTGAAATTGTGTTCGTTTGTTGCCCTTTCCAGGTTTTCAAAGGACCTCCGGCGGGTATGGAAGCCGGGAAACCGCTCCCGGAGGAACGCATCCCACTGAACCATAAGGGCCTGCCGGATTTGAGGTGGCTGGTGCTGGGTCCTCTCATAGGTCAGAAGGATCATATCCAGCACCATTTCATAGTCAAACTGGGTGTTTTCCAGAGCAAAGAAATGCCTGTCGGCAAACAGGGCCTTGGTAATCCAGAAGGAATCCAGAGATTTTGGCTTTCTCTGAGCCACCCGGCTGATGCCCTGGGGATTATTCCGGTAGAGATAGACGATATCGTTCACGGCCACAACCTTTGCCTGATCCCTTTGGAGGGCAGGGAAGAGGATGTGGGCGTTGATGGAATCCTCGTACCAGTACCCCACCGGAAAACGGAGATGCTCGAAATAGTCCCTGCGAATCAGCTTGCCCCAGGCGTAGCCGGGGAGGGTGTCCAGGGGTGGGTCCTCCGCAATGGGAGAGGGGAAAGACAATTCCCGGCGCTCTTTTCCGTTTTCCACAAAGGTGGAAAAACACCCCTGTACCAAAGCGGCTTCATGGGAGAAAGCTGCGGACAGCATAGCCTGCACCGCGCCGGGGGCAAGACGGTCATCCGAGTCCACAAACAGCAGATAAGCGCCTGAAGCGTGCGCAATGCCGGTATTTCTGGCCCCGGAAAGTCCCTGGTTTTCCTGATGGATGACCAGCATCCGGGGACTGGCCGGATATGCGTCCAGAATCTGTCCGCTTGCATCCGTGGAGCCGTCGTCTACGAAAATGGCGCGGAAGCGGTAATCCGTTTTCTGACTGAGAATGGAATCTATACAGGCGGGGAGATAGCGCTCCACATTATAGACCGGTACAATGATATCCAGATCCAGGTCAGGGGAGGGTGCTGGCCCATTTCCGGAAAAAAATGCGCTGCTCCGGGGATCCGGACTGTGGGCGCAGAGAAGGGCATCGGCTTCCGCTGCTGTCATGAGAGGCTTCCTGCCAAAGCGGCGCAATGGCGGCGCGAGAAGCGTCACAGCGGCGCTGCCCAGCCCTGCTTTTTTCAGAACCTTACCCAGCACTTGGAAAGCCCCCTTCTTATGGTTTTCAGATGAGAAGGAATGTTCCTGCTTATTATGGCATATTTTTCCCATAAAAGCAATGGGAAAAACGGAACATTACACAAAATTCACACTTTGTTTTTGGTGAATAAGGAAAAAGAGGAAGACCCGAAAGCCTTCCTCTGTATTTCCGCTTTTGTGAAAGCCGCGTTACTCGGCTTCGACAGCCAAAACCTGGCGGCCGTTGTAGGTACCGCAAGCCTTGCAGGCACGATGGGGCATGACGGGTTCACCGCACTTGGGGCAAACCGTTACGCTGGGAGCGGAGAGCTTCCAGTTAGAGCCACGGCGCTGATCGCGGCGAGCCTTGGACACTTTACACTTAGGGACAGCCATGGTGACACCTCCTTGGTTAAACTGCTTTTCACAGCATCAATTTATTTTTTCAGAAGCTGCTTTAAAGCAGCAAGTCGGGGATCCACTTCCTTCTGGCAGCCGCAGGGGCCCTCGTTCAGGTTTTTGCCGCAGCGGCAGCAAAGCCCTTTGCAGTCCTCCCTGCACAGCAGCTTGGAATCCAGGTTCAGGACGAAAACCGTCCGAACAATGTCATCCAGGTCAGCGCTGTCTCCCTCCAGAGGGAATACCCATTCATCTTCGTTCTCTTCGTTTGCCATTTCCGTGACCAGAACCACACCGTCTAAAGGAAAGCTGACCTCCCGATCGAAGGGGGAAGCACAGCGGTCGCAGATACCGTGGATGCAGGTGGAAATGGAACCGGACATCTGGAGCACACCGGCGGTGTTGCGCACTGTGCCGGAAGCCTTTACAGGCTCGGACACCGGATAGCTGATGCCATAACAAAGATCGCTCAGGTCTACACAGACAGAAAAGGAAACAGACGCGCCGGGGCTGTCTATGATCTTACCAAGCCCTAGCAGCATACTTATCCCCCTTCTCACAGTCATGCCTACATATTATATAGGGATTTTGCGGATTTGTCAAACATTATTTTCAGAAAAAGAAAAAAGCTTTCCCCTCCGGCAGTGCCCAAAGATAATCCCAATTCGCCGCCGCAGGCGATCCTACGCTTCTTCATGCTTCACGATTGCTGCCCGTCCCGCACACCAAACACGTTTCCAGGTTCTATTTGTCCCTCCCGGGACATACCCTATGGTAAACCCATGGCAGGAGCTTATTTCTGCCCGGAAGAGGAGGCGCGCTATGGATAGTATTTATGGGGACATTGCCGCGAGAACTCACGGCAATATCTATGTAGGGGTGGTTGGCCCTGTGCGGACGGGAAAATCCACTCTGATCAAGCGGATTATGGAGGAAGTGGTAATCCCCGGCATTTCCGATCCCTACCGGAAGGAACGGGCCAGAGATGAGCTGCCCCAGAGCGGTTCCGGGAAGACGATCATGACCTCGGAGCCAAAGTTTGTTCCGGAGGAAGCGGTGGAGATTTCGCCGGACGGAACCACCAAGCTGCGGGTACGGATGATCGACTCCGTGGGCTATATGGTGGACGGGGCGGTGGGCGCGGAGGAGGACGGGGTACCGAGAATGGTGACGACCCCCTGGTTCGACCATGAGATTCCCATGACCCAGGCGGCGGAGCTGGGGACGAAAAAGGTGATGGAAGAGCACTGCACCATCGGTCTGGTGGTGACCACCGACGGTACCATTACCGACATCCCCCGGGAGGATTACATCGCCGCCGAGAGGAAGGCCATCGCCGATATGCAAAAGACCCGAAAACCCTATCTCGTCATCATCAATTCCCGGAATCCCGGAGGGGACGCCGCGGCTATGGTGAAGCAGGAGATCAAAAAGGAATACGGTGTGGAGCCGGTGATTGCCGACTGTCAGGCCTTGGATGCCGAGGGCATTGGAAAGCTTCTGCAGGCTCTCCTGTATACCTTCCCCATGACGGAGCTGCGGGTCCATCTGCCACGGTGGCTGGACGCCCTGGAAAGCGACCATCCCGTGAAGACGGCTCTGTACCAGACCCTACTCCAGCGGGCCGGGGAGATTGGAACCCTGGGCCAGGCGGAGGGGGCGCTGGAAGGGATCCGGGAGCTTTCCGAGGTGCAGGACTATACCCTGAAAGGCATCGACCTGGCCAGCGGCACGGTAAGCTGTACCATTGTACTGCCGGAAAAGCTGTACTATGAGATCCTCAGCGCCAAGGCGGGGCTGCCCATCGAAAACGATGCCCAGCTTCTGTCCCTGCTGATGGAGCTGGCGCAGGCGAAGCTGGAATACGATAAGATTTCCGACGCCCTGTCTGCGGTGAAAGCCACAGGCTACGGCGTGGTCATGCCAGCTGCGGGAGAGATGAAGCTGGAGACCCCGGAGATCATCCGAAAGGGCGGAGCCTTTGGGGTCAAGCTAAAGGCGGGAGCGCCCTCCATCCACATGATCCGGGTGGACATCGACACGGAGATCAGCCCCATGGTGGGGGACGAAAAACAGTCCCGGGACCTCATCGACCATCTGACGGGAGAGGATCCGGAAAAGCTGTGGCAGAGCAATATCTTTGGAAAATCCGTTTATGATCTGATCCAGGAGGGTTTAACGGCGAAGCTGGTGCAGCTGCCGGAGGATGTCCGGGGCAAGTTCCGGGGTACCCTGACGCGGATCGTCAACGAGGGCGCCACAGGACTGATTTGCCTAATTCTGTAAGGAACTTTCTTTTCCCCCATGCGCATACCGCATGGGGGTTTTTATATAAAATGCCACCGGCTCAGCCGGTGGCAACAGCGTGTCAAAAAAGGTTCAAAATTAAGCTGTCATTGCGAACCATGCCGCAGCATGGTGT
>DLAP01000039.1:4901-41625 GCA_002493965.1 Clostridiales bacterium UBA7044 | reverse complement strand
TAGCAACGAATATCTTGACGTGGTACAAAGCATCAAGCAGGAAATACAGCACGCACAATACAAGGCTGCGCTCAGCGCCAACAAAGAACTGATCGTGCTGTACCATAATATCGGGCAACTCATCAACGAACACAAATCCTGGGGCAACAAATTTATTGATAATCTTGCCGCCGACATTAAGCTGTTGTTCCCCAACAGCAAAGGATACTCGGTTCGCAATTTGAAGTATATGGCAAAGTTCGCAGCTACTTACCCTGATGAGAAATTTGTGCAACAGGCTGTTGCACAAATTCCGTGGGGGCATATCGTAGTTCTGCTTGACAAATTATCTGATGACGCCATTCGGAATTGGTATATTCAAAAAACAGCTGAGAACGGTTGGTCACGCAATGTGCTGATCCATCAAATTGAAAACGGATTATATGAAAGACAAGCGATTGCCAACAAGATAAGCAACTTTGAAAAACGTCTTCCTGAGCCTCAGAGTGAGCTTGCTGTGCAAACCATGAAAGATCCATACATCTTTGACTTCATCCCGTTCAAAGAGGATATGGTGGAACGAGATATTGAAAATGCGCTTGTAAAGGATGTGACCAAGCTACTGTTGGAGCTCGGCACTGGTTTTGCTTTTCTCGGAAATCAGTATCATCTCAATGTAGGCGGCGATGATTTCTACATTGACCTGCTTTTTTATAATCTTAATCTCCGCTGTTATGTGGTGATCGAGCTGAAAACCGGTGAGTTCAAACCCGAATATGCAGGTCAGCTCAATTTTTATCTTTCTGCGGTAGATGGCATTTTGAAAAAAGATAACGACAACCCATCCATTGGTCTATTGCTTTGCAAGAGTAAGAACAACCTGGTTGCTGAGTACGCCCTCAAGGATATGTCTAAGCCTATTGGCGTCAGCGAGTATAAGGTCACAAACAGTCTGCCTGAAGATTTGAGTAAGCAGTTGCCGTCCGTTGAGGATATTCAAAAACGCATCTCGAAGAGCGAAGTACAGTAAGTGGAAAATGAGTGATGAAATGAGTGATGAAATGAGAGATGAAAAAATTTTGTGGCCATCTTGAACCAGTTCCATTTTGAATCATTATAAGACCGAATCTTAGAACCCAGATATTACGATATTGGCGTTGTCGTATTTGAAATATATTTCGGTTTGCTTGATTTAATTAGCTAGATTTTGAAATTTATCAAGTATATCTGATAAAAATGCAAAATTCGGATTGATATTTAAGCATACTTGTGCTATTATAAAGATAATATCAGGGAAGAGGGTGGTCAACATGATTAAACGGGAAACCTATATGCGCCGTATCCGCCCGTTCATCGGAAACGAACTGGTCAAGGTGCTGACAGGTATCCGCAGAAGCGGAAAGTCTGTTATGCTGAACCTTATCCAGGATGAGCTTGTTGAGAGAGGCGTTGATCGTCAGCAATTTATTTTCCTAAACTTTGAAAATATGAGCAATGCACGCCTGTGCGATGCTGCTGTCCTGCATGATGAGATTATCCGCAGAAGTTCTGAGCTGGGCGGCAAAGTATACCTCTTTTTTGATGAGATACAGGAGGTAGCAAACTGGGAGAAGTGCATCAACTCCTTCCGGGTGGAGCTTAACTGCGATATCTACATTACCGGCTCCAATGCAAAGCTGCTCTCCGGCGAGCTTGCCACTTATCTCGCCGGGCGGTATGTGGAGTTCGTAATCTATCCCTTCTCCTTTGAAGAGTTTATGGAACTCTACTGTACCGTCTATCCGAATACGGATACCCGGCAATGTTTTCAGAAGTATCTGACTCTGGGCGGGATGCCGTATCTTAGTAACCTCCGTTATGAGGAAGAACCCTGTCGTCAGTATTTGCGGGACCTGTTCAACTCCGTAGAACTGAAAGATATTGTGAAACGAAACAACATCCGGGATGTGGATATGCTGGAGCGAATCGTTTCCTATATCACTGCCAATATTGGCACTACCTTTTCCTCCACGGCCATTTCCAAGTACCTGAAAAGTGAAAACAGATCCGTGTCTGCGGAGACCGTTCTTAATTATATCAAGGCCTGTACGGATGCCTTCCTGTTTTATCAGGTGAAACGCCAAGATATTCAGGGGAAGAAAATCCTGACTGTCAATGAGAAATACTATGTTGCCGATCATGGTATCCGGGAAGCGGTGTTCGGCGGCAACAGGAAAGATATCAATCTTGTACTGGAAAACATTGTCTACATGGAGCTATTACGTCGGGGGTATACCGTCACGGTAGGGAAGGTGTCCGACCAGGAGATCGACTTTGTGGCACAGATCCGGGATAGTAAGATTTATGTTCAGGTTGCCTATCTGCTGGCTTCTGAGGATACCGTGCGGCGGGAGTTTGGTGCCTTTGACCGGGTGCGGGATAACTTCCCAAAGTATGTCGTTACCCTGGACGAGTTTGATATGAGTCGTGATGGTATCAAACACCGGAATATTCGGGACTTCCTTCTGGCAGAGGAGTGGAATTGATATCAGGGCTTTATGGGGCCTAATATACCATTTCACATGGTAAAATATTAAGGTGCCTGACAGATACGCTGCACGCATTTTGCACGCAACTGTACAGAATGGATGGAAATATACAAAAAAATACGCCTGGTTTTCAGTAAACCAAGCGAAATATACGCAGTAATTCAAATGAGGATAATTGGAAATCGTGTATACCCCAAAAGGGTATCGAGGGTTCAAATCCCTCCTTCTCCGCCATATAAAAATTCCGAAAACCACCGATTTTAAATGGTTTTCGGAATTTTTCATACAAAAAAATAGAAATTATCTTTTTGACACAATTGCGCACCCGCATTTTGTCAATCGTGTGTGATAAATCGTATATCCCTTTGGAAAAAACTGCGAACTTTTTGATATATCTTATTCAAACTGCAAAGAGGGGAGCCATTTTCAACAGAATGGCTCCCCTCTTTCTGTTTCTTTTTATTGCAAGGTAAGAGCTGCCCCTGGCTGCTGTGCCATTGCATGTTAAAAGTTTACCGGTGTCCAACGCCCTGGGCGGCGGTCATTTTTGTGAACCAGAGCTTTGTGGAAGGGGCTTCTCCTGCCGACCGGTTCCAATGCAGATATTGAGTACTACAGAAAGCAGAATGATCACACCACCGAACAGCGCGTATTTTCCCATTTTCTCACCGTAAAAAAATAATACCCATATGGGATTTAAAATGGCTTCCAGCAGGCCAATTAGGGAAGCGCTGACGGGGCTTGTCAGCTTGGAGCCTTTGGAAAAAAACAGATAAGCAAGGCCAACCTGAAAAATTCCCAGGGCCAGCAGTGCGAAGATCCCTTTGGCTTCCATAGAAAACACATTCCTCAGCCAAGGAAGGGAGATTAGAAAAGAAGTCAGAAACGCCAGCATACTGGCATCCTCACTGCTGGATTGGGGCAGGGAATTGATGAAGAATACCCCGGAAAAGCACAGGCCCGCTCCGATGGCAAGGAGATTCCCAAACAGATGACCGCCATCTAACTGATCGAAAAAGAACAGGATCATACCGCCAAAGGCCATGAGTACAATGACGCATTGTTTTTTGGAGGGCAGCTTCTTCTGGTAAAGACAATCCAAGACAAGCACAAAAATTGGCGCCATATACTGAAGCACAATGGCATTGGCCGCCGTGGTCAGTTTATTTGCCATCACATATAAGAAGTTCGTCATGACCAGGCAGAAAGCCGCCGCCGCAATATATCGATTGCATTGGAATTTGACGCTTCTTTTATACGCGCAGAAAAACAGGAACGCGATGAAGGAACGGGTCCCGTTGATGGCGATGGCGTTTCCTGGAATATATTTGATTAAAATGCCGCCGGTAGACCACAAAACTGCGGCCATCAGCATATCTAGATTTCCCCTGGTTTTATCTGTCATAATTGCACCCTCTCACCGTATCACTGGCTGCACGCACTTTCGATAAACGCCGCAAAAATCTTTTTCTGCTCTTCACTGTCGTACATTTTTTCCGGATGCCATTGCAGTCCCAGGATAAATTCAGCGCCCTCCAGCTCCACGGCTTCAATGACGCCATCTTCTGATTTCGCGGTAGCTTTCAGCCTGTCACCAATGGATTTGATGCTCTGATGATGGAAAGAGTTTACGCCTATAGAAGATTTACCCAGTATTTTATATAACAGACTGCCTCGTTCAACTGATACAGAATGTGTTATCGCGTTCATCGGATAGTTTTTCTTCATATGCTGGTAAAATGGGCCGTCGCTCTCCAGATCCTGATACAGACTGCCATGCATGGCCACATTCAGGACTTGGATGCCACGGCAAATGCACAGCATAGGCTTTGATGTTTTGTCAGCAATGTATTGCGCGATGGCAATGTCCTGCTTGTCCCGCTCGGGGACGATCCTTCCGCACTTGCCACGGTCAATTTCGCCATATAAAAGCGGGTCGATATCGTTTCCACCTGTGAGCAGCACACCGTCCACGGTATTTAAAATTAACGTTAAATCTTCCTTGTTTTTGTAGATTGGCAAAAGCAGCGGGATTCCGCCTGCTTCTTCGATGGCACGGGTATAGTTTTCACACACAGTATGCCATTTGGGGCTAATGGCCGCCAAATCACCCCCATTTTGAAAGACATCCGCATTGTCGTAATTACAGGATACACCGATAACCGGCTTTCTCATAGAACAGTCATCTCCTTCTCTGAATTGTGCCAATCTATTATTGCACAAACTACGGGTTTTGGCTAGATCGTTTCTTAAAAAAATGTGATTTGTCATTGCATCAATCAGAAAAACGACAGAACCCAATCCAAGGCTCTGCCGTTTGCTTGTATGTGGTTTATCTGCCGCCGAAGAACTTTGCCAGAGGGGCAATGGCCTTCCCGAGGTTATCCACGGCAGTGTTCAGAGAATCAATGTCCATCCTGTCCAGAATGTCTACCGCCCGCGTGACCTGCTCCGTACATTCTTGCAGAGCCTTTTCTCCCTCCTTGGCCAGGCTGTTTACGCTTTCCATCACCTTTTGGGGATCGGCTTCCTTGACCTGGGCCACAACCTCCCGGGTATCCGTCAGAACACCCTCTGCCTGTTCCGCCATCTCCTGAACCTGGGCGGTGATCTCCTGGGCATCGGAGAGAATGCCAATCACCCGGGGCAGGGTCAGGGCCGCCGCCAGAACCACCACAGCCAAAATACCGATCATACAGCCCGCTGTAATCTTCATGAGGCGTTGCATTTTCTGATTGTGGACCTGCTGCTCCATCACAAGGGAGAGAAAATCCATGCTGTCCGGATTGGCGCTTTGGGAAATAGCCTCCGGCTGAGTGTTGACGGCTTCCTCTTTTCTATTTTCCGCAATTTCTTCCATAATAGATACCCCTTTCCGGTATGTTTTTCTATAGCATACCACATTTCGACAAGGGGTGCATTAACTTTTTTGAAATTTAAGAAAAAAGTTTATTTTGACTCCAGGCTGGCTTGGAGGAAGCCCAGGAACAGGGGATGGGGCTTATTGGGACGGCTCTTGAATTCCGGATGAAACTGGACACCTACATGGAAGGGACGTCCATCCAGCTCCACCGTCTCCACCAGTCGGCCGTCAGGGGAGAGGCCGCTTAAGGTCAGGCCCCCCTCCGTCAGGACCGCCCGGTAGTCATTGTTGAACTCATACCGGTGACGGTGCCGTTCCTGGATCAGGCTGGTCCCGTAGCACCGTGCCATAGTGGTGCCAGATGTGATGACACAGGGATACGCACCTAATCTGAGGGTACCGCCCTTGCTGATCTCCTCGCTCTGGCCAGGCATAAAGTCGATAACCTTGTGCGCTGTTTCCGGGTCGAACTCGCCAGAATTTGCGTCCGAAAGCCCAACACAGCGGGCGTATTCAATAACCATAATCTGCATCCCCAGGCAAATGCCAAAGTAGGGGACCTGCCGCTCCCGGGCGTACTGTGCTGCTAGGATCATTCCCTCAATTCCCCGGCTTCCAAAACCACCGGGCACCAGAATGCCATCCAGACCTTCCAGAATTTCGTCCCGGGTGGCCGGGGTAATGGTCTCGGAATCGATCCATCGAATCTCTACCTCCGCGTCCAGGGCGTACCCGGCGTGACGTAGGGCCTCCGCTACCGACAGGTATGCGTCATGAAGCTGCACATATTTTCCCACCAGTCCGACAGTCACCTGCCTGCTGTGGTGGTAGATTCTATCTACGAGAGAAGTCCACTCCGCCAGATCCGGCGATGGGGTTGTAAGCCCCAGTTCCCGGCAGACGATGCCAGAGAGGTTCTGCTTTTCCAGCATTAGGGGTGCCTCGTACAGGTTGGGCAGGGTGATATTTTCAATGACACAGTCGGGCTTGACGTTGCAGAACAGGCTGATTTTCTGGAAAATACTCTCTTCCAAAGGCTCATCGCATCGCAGAACAATGATATCCGGCTTGACGCCCATGCCCTGCAATTCCCGAACGGAGTGCTGGGTGGGCTTACTCTTGTGCTCGTCGGATCCACGAAGGAAGGGCACCAGCGTCACATGGATAAAGAGACAGTTTTCCTTACCTACCTCCAGGGAAATCTGCCTCACAGCCTCCAGGAAGGGCTGGGACTCAATATCACCGATGGTTCCACCGATTTCGGTAATAACCACGTCCGCATCTGTCTGCTTTCCAACCCGATAGACAAAGTCCTTGATCTCACCCGTAATATGGGGGATCACCTGAACGGTGGAGCCCAAATATTCCCCGCGACGCTCCTTGTTCAGCACATTCCAGTAGACCTTGCCGGTGGTCAGGTTGGAGAACTTGTTAAGGTCCTCGTCAATGAACCGTTCATAGTGCCCCAGGTCCAGGTCTGTTTCCGCACCGTCCTCAGTGACGTAAACCTCTCCATGCTGGTAAGGGCTCATGGTGCCGGGGTCTACATTGATATAGGGATCCAGCTTCTGGGCGGCGACCTTCAGTCCCCGGGATTTGAGAAGCCGCCCCAGGGATGCGGCGGTGATCCCTTTTCCCAGACCGGACACCACGCCACCGGTCACGAAAATATACTTTGTCATGGTTTCCTCTCCTTACTCTACAGTAACGGATTTGGCCAGATTCTTGGGCTTATCGATATCGCAGCCGTTTTCCTTCGCTACATAATAGGCAAGCAGTTGCAGCGGTATGATTTCCACAACTGCGCTGAATAATGTAGTAGCCTTGGGCACAAACAGAATATCGTCCGCCAGAGACGCGATTTTTGGATCGTTTCGATGGGCGACAGCCAAAACCTCCGCGCCACGGGCCTTGACCTCCACGATATTACTCATGGTTTTTTCTTTCAGGGCTTCGTTGCAGCATAGGGCAATTACCGGCTGGCCCTCACAAATCAGCGCGATGGTGCCATGCTTCAGTTCGCCGGCCGCGTAGGATTCTGCATGGATGTAGGAGATTTCCTTCATCTTCAAAGCACCTTCCAGCGCGACAGCATAATCGGTATTGCGTCCAATGAAGAACATAGAATGGGCGCCGCAGTATTTTTTGGCGACCTGCGGAATGCATGGGTTCATGTCCAATGCCTGCTGCAGCTGCCGGGGAAGAGCTTTGAGGGAGGAGAGCAGTGTTTTATACTGCCCATCGTCGATGGTACGACGCTTTCTGGCAGCGTAGAGGGCAAACAGATAGAGCAGAGCTAATTGGGTGGTATAGCCTTTTGTAGTTGCTACCGCGATTTCCGGGCCTGCCCAGGTGTAGAGACAGTAATCGGACAGCTTTGCGATGGTGCTTCCCACCACATTGACAATGGCAAGGGTTTTGGCCCCGCGCTTTTTCGCCTCCCGGAGGGCAGCTATGGTATCAGCCGTTTCCCCGGACTGGGACAGGACGATGAGCAGGGTCTGTTCATCCATCAGCGCGTCGGCATACCGCAGTTCGCTGGCAAGCTCCGTCTGAACAGGGATTTGGCACAATTTCTCTACTGCGTATTTTGCCGCGCAGCCCGCATAGTAAGCGGAACCGCAGGCGGTAATCCAAATTCTATGAATTCCCTCCAGATTCAGGTCCATATTGTCCAGCACAATATCAGATCCCTGAATCCGGGGAGCAATGGTTGCTTTGACGGCCCTGGGCTGCTCCATGATTTCCTTCATCATGAAGTGTTCGTAGCCACCCTTTTCCGCAGCCTGCACATCCCAGGTGATCCGGCTGATTTTTTTTGAAACAGTCTGCCCGGCGCAGTTGAAAACCGTAACGGAGGCAGGGGTAAGTTCGGCAAATTCCCCGTCGTCCAAATAGATGGCATTTCTGGTATAGGCTACCAGGGCGGTCACATCGGATGCGAAGAAGTTTTCCCCAACGCCAATGCCCAGAATCAGGGGACTGGCTTCCCGGGCTACAAAAATGGTGTCCGGATAATCCGTGCAAACAATTCCCAGGGCATAGGATCCCCGCAATCTGGCGGAGGTTCGCATCACTGCCTGCTTTAGATTTCCCTGATAGTACATTTCCACCAAATGTACGACAACTTCTGTGTCTGTCTCACTTTCAAAATGGAAGCCCTTTTGGATCAGTTCCTCCCGAAGCTCCAGATAATTTTCAATGATACCATTGTGTACAACTGCAAACCTGCCGTCATTGCTGGCATGGGGGTGGGCGTTTGGCTGGGTAGGCGCACCGTGGGTAGCCCAGCGGGTGTGTCCGATACCGGTTACACCCGGAAGCAGCTTTCCATCCTCGGTTTTTTCCGCCAGAGCGGCAATCCTGCCTGTCACTTTAGAAATGGAAATGGTTCCGTCTTGAATGACTGCGATTCCGGCGGAATCATAACCGCGGTATTCCAGCTTCCGCAGACCCTCCAGCAGCATGGGCGCGGCGCTTTGGGTTCCGGTATAACCGACAATTCCACACATGATTGAAAATCCTTTCTTCTTATTCCCACTCCACCGTAGCCGGGGGCTTGCTGGTGATGTCGTAGACTACACGGTTGACCCCGGGAACCTCCCCGGTGATCCGGCTGCTGGCCTTTTCCAGCACCTCGAAGGGAATATGGGTCCAGTCCACGGTCATGAAGTCGTCGGTAGTGACGCACCGCAGGGCAACGCAATAGCCATAGGTCCGCATATCCCCCATGACGCCAACGCTCCGGGTATCCGTCAGTACGGCGAAATACTGGCTGGCCTGGGCCTTGATAGGGCTTTGGTCCAGCTCCTCCCGGAAGATGGCATCCGCCTCCCGGAGGACCGCCAGTTTTTCCCGGGTAATATCCCCGATGATCCGCACGGCCAGACCCGGGCCGGGGAAGGGCTGACGGTATACCAGTTTTTCCGGAATCCCCAGCTCCAGCCCCACCTTCCGCACTTCATCCTTAAAGAGGTCCCGGAGAGGCTCCACGATCCGTTCAAATTCCATGACCTCTGGCAGACCGCCCACATTGTGATGGCTCTTGATGGTGCTGGCGTCTCCGGCACCGCTCTCGATGACATCGGGGTAAATGGTGCCCTGGACTAGAACTTCCACCTTGCCCAGCTTCCGGGCCTCTTCCTCGAATACCCGGATAAATTCTTCTCCAATGATCTTCCGCTTCCGCTCTGGCTCTGTGACACCCGCCAGCTTGGTGAGGAAACGATCCTGGACATTGGCCCGAATCAGGTTCATTCCGAACTGACCCCGGAAAATGGATTCCACCCAGTCACCTTCATTTTTTCGGAGCAGGCCGTGATCCACAAATACGCAGGTCAGATTGTCCCCAATGGCTCGGTGCATGAGTACCGCCGCCACGGCGCTGTCCACGCCGCCGCTGAGAGCGCACAGCACCTTCTTGCCCGCCAACTCTTTGCGGTACTGAGCGACTTTCTTCTGTACAAAGTCCTCCATGTTCCAGTTTCCGGTACAGCCACAGACAGTAAACAGGAAGTTTTTCAGCATTTGCACGCCGTAGGCCGTATGTGTGACCTCAGGATGGAACTGCACACCGTAGAGCTTCCGCCCTTCATCCGCCATACCGGCACAGGGACACTTCTCGGTCCGGGCAGATATATGGAAGCCCGCCGGGGGCTGTGCGATATAGTCCGTGTGGCTCATCCAGCAGCTGGAGGTGTGAGGCACCCCGGCAAAAAGGGGATTATCCTCCACATGGAGCATGGTTTTTCCGTATTCGCTGCCGCTTTCGGCACTTTTTACCTGGCCCCCGGCCATCCAGGCCATGAGCTGGCAGCCATAGCAGATGCCCAGCACCGGGATCCCCAGATCCAGTACGGTCGGATCGTAGTGGGGGGACTTTTCGTCATAGACGCTGTTGGGCCCGCCAGTGAAGATGATGCCCCGGTAGCCTGCCTGGGCGATTTCCCGGACGGTGATCCTGTTGTAGGGCCGAATTTCCGCGTAAACATTCTGTTCCCGGACCCGGCGGGCAATGAGCTGATTATACTGGCCGCCAAAGTCCAGCACCAGAATTTTTTCCTCCGGGACGTGATTCTGAATCGGTTCTGTCTTTTCCAAGAAAATGGCTCCTTCCGTGTCTTGATTCCATCTTTTTTTATATCAGGTACTTATGATGTTATTCTCCGCTGGCACCGTAGTTGGACAGTATCCGGGCGGAGGGATCGTTAACTTTGCAGCCCTCCCATTCCGGGTTGGGCATCCAGAAATCCGCCACCATTTGGGACTGGCCTGGATAATACTTTTCAAACAACTGCCGGTACAGCAGGGACTCTTTGGTAAAGGGTCTGGGGTGGGAATACGTCTGGCACCCCTCCACATATTCCGCCTCGGTAAAGCGTCCCTCGGCGTAGGCTTTCAGGTCGTTCACCAGGGAGTGGCCCACAGCGTCGGAAAAAGCCGCTTTCTGACGCCACAGGATTTCGTCTGGCAGATAATTCAGCCCCTCAAAGGCGTGGCGCAGCAGGTATTTACCCATATTATACCGGTTTACCTTCTTCTCAGGATCGATGGCCATGACGTACTTCACAAAGTCCAGATCCCCAAAAGGCACCCGGGCCTCCAGGGAGTTGACACTGATACACCGGTCGGCCCGGAGTACATCGTACATATGCAGTTCTCGGATCCGTTTCTGGGCTTCCTGCTGGAAGGCTTCCGGAGAAGGGGCAAAGTCCGTGTACTTATAGCCGAACAGCTCGTCAGAGACCTCACCGGTGAGGAGCACCCGAATATCCGTATGCTCGTGGATGTACTTGCAGACCAGATACATTCCAATGCTGGCCCGGATGGTGGTGATATCGTAAGTGCCAAGTAGCGCTACCACCGGTTCCAGGGCAGCGATAACATCTTTTTCTGTGATGATGACCTCGGTATGATCACTGCCCAGAAAGTCCGCCACTTGCTTTGCATACTTTAAATCAATGGCGTCTTCACTCATGCCGATGGCAAAGGTCCGGATAGGCTGATTGCTTTCCCTCGCCGCGATGGCGCAGACCAGAGAGGAATCCAGGCCGCCGGACAGAAGGAAGCCCACCTTGGCGTCGGCCACCAGCCGCTTCTGTACGCCTTTGATCAGCTTTTCCCGAATCTGTGTGCAGACCGTTTCCAGGTCGTCTTTGCAAACCTCCTGGACGGCGCCAATGTCACAGTAGCAGGTGAATTTTCCGTCTGCGTAGAAGTGGCCGGGAGGGAAGGGAAGAATCTCTTTTGTAAGGCCCATCAGATTTTTCGGCTCGCTGGCAAACAGGATTACGTCCTTCTCGTCGCGGCCATAGTAAAGAGGACGAATGCCAATGGGGTCCCGGGCAGCGATAAATTGTTTCTTCTTCGCATCATAGAGAATGCAGGCAAATTCCGCATCCAGCATGGCAAACAGATCCGTGCCATACTTTTCGTAAAGGGGGAGTAAAACCTCGCAGTCGGAATCGCTTTGGAAGGTGTATTCCGTGGCGAGCTCCTTACGGAACTTTTCAAATCCGTAGATTTCACCATTGCAAACCAAGGCGTTTCCGTTTAGGGTAAAGGGCTGCATTCCCTCTGGATGGAGGCCCATGATGGCCAGACGATGAAAGCCCAGCATTCCTCCGCCCACGCAGAGCATCCTGGTATCATCTGGTCCCCGGGAGAGGGTCCGGGCAAAGCCCGTTTCAAACGCTTGTTGATTCTGGGGAGTACCGCAATAGCCTATAATGGAACACATAGGTTTTCCTCCTTTACCGGCCCAAGGAGCAGAAAGGCTGCTCCAAGCCGTAAGTGATTTTGTTATAAAAAAGGACAAAGGCATCCGGAAGAATCCAAAGACGCCTTTGCCTTTACCTGATGCATTCTACAACAGAATGGTCCATTTGTCAACATTGTGCACAAAAAAGTTTTTTGGAGTTGGTACACATTGACAGACGATAAAATCAGAAATATAATATCTGTGTATACGGCCTTCCTTGCGGCCGGAAACTCTGAATCGAAAGCAGGTTTTCCTATGAATTACACACCCCAGGAAGTGATGCAATACATTCAGGAGGAGGATGTCAAGTTTATCCGACTGGCATTTTGCGACGTCTTCGGTCATCCCAAAAATATTTCCATCATGCCCCACGAGTTGGAGCGGGCCTTTCGGTACGGCATTGCCATCGATGGCTCCGCCATTGCCGGCTTCGTGGACGAGACACACTGCGACCTGTTCCTGCATCCGGATCCTGCCACCATTACTGTGCTGCCCTGGCGGCCGGAGCATGGCCGGGTGGTGCGGATGTTCTGTTCCGTCACTCATCCAGACGGAACGCCTTTCGCCCACGATACCCGCTCTATCTTAAAGAAGGCTATAGCCGACGCGGAGCGGGCAGGGTATACCTTCTCCTTTGGCTCCGAGCTGGAATTTTACCTGTTCCGGCTGGACGAGAGCGGGGAGCCCACCAACATCCCCTATGACCAGGCCAGCTATATGGACGTGGCCCCGGAGGACAGGTGTGAAAATGTCCGCCGGGAGATCTGCCTTGCCCTGGAGCAGATGGGCATTCAGCCGGAATCGTCCCACCATGAGGAGGGCCCTGGCCAGAATGAAATCGATTTCCGGTATTCGGATGCTCTGAGCGCGGCGGATAACGCTGTGACCTTCCGCACGGTGGTGAAGACCATTGCCGCGAGAAACGGCCTTTACGCGGACTTTTCCCCCAAGCCGCTTCAGGAGAAGTCCGGCAGCGGCTTCCATATCAACATCTCCGTCAAGGGCGGCGGTGAGGTGGTCATGCACCGGACCATGGGAGGCATTTTAAAGCATATTGGGGATATGACCCTGTTCTTGAATCCCACTAGCCGGTCTTATCAGCGTCTGGGCGCCCACAAGGCTCCCAAATACATCTCCTGGTCCAGCGACAACCGTTCTCAGCTCATCCGGGTCCCTGCCGCCGATGGGGAATACCGCCGTTTTGAACTGCGAAGCCCCGACTGCACTGCCAACCCCTATCTGGCCTTTGCCCTGCTTATCTGGGCGGGACTGGATGGAATCCTCAATAACATTGCGCTCCCGGAGAAATCCAACGTCAACCTCTATACCGCCTCCCCCAGGGACCTATGGGGTCTGGAAACCTTGCCTTTAACCCGTTCCAATGCCGCCAAGGCGGCCCTTATGAGCACCTTTATCCGGGAGCATTTCCCGGAATCTTTGATCCGATACTTTTGCGAGCCGTCCCTGGGCAGCCCAGATTCGGTACTTCTGTAAACGCTCTTTGAACGGACCTGAAACAGCAGAAAGGAGGGAGCGTCTTGGTATTTGGCGGAGAAACCTACAGCGTGCTGGTGGTATCGGCGTTACAGAAATTCAATGACGCCCTTGCGCCCATGCTTCCGGGTTCAGAGTATTACCCCGTGTGCTTTACGGGAAACATTGGAGCGGCAAGAAGAGAACTGCTGGCAAGGCAATTTGACTTTGTGATTATCAACGCCCCGCTGCCGGATGATTTCGGCGTGCGGTTTGCCATTGACCTCTGCGAGAAAACGGACTGCGTGGTGCTGCTGATGCTCAGGCAGGACGCCTATGAGGAGGTAAACGCCCGGGTCCAGCCCTATGGGGTCTTTACTATCCAGGTGCCCATCCCGGCTCAGACATTGAAGCATAGCCTCAAATGGATGGCGGCTGCCAGAGAGCGCCTGCGGAAGCTGGAGAAGAAAACCCTGACCGTGGAAGAAAAGATGGAAGAGATCCGCATGGTCAACCGGGCCAAATGGCTGCTGATCGAGCGGCTGAACATGACGGAGATGGAAGCGCACCGACACATAGAGAAACAGGCCATGAACCAGTGCCTGTCCAAAAAAGAGGTTGCCACGGCGATCATCGAAGCATATACATAAAATGTTCCTATAATCCCAAGGTATGAACCGCTCCCTGTCAAGTAGACAGAAGAGAATGGAAATATGACGGTGAACTATGGAAAAAGAAGAACTTCTACAGCGTGTATTTGGCTACAGTGGGTTCCGTCCAGGGCAGGAGGAGCTGATTGACGGTGTTTTGGCAGGCAGAGACGTCTTTGGTATCATGCCAACCGGCGGCGGAAAAAGTATGTGCTATCAGCTTCCGGCGTTAATGCTGCCTGGCATCACCCTGGTTATCTCGCCCCTGATTTCCCTCATGCGGGATCAGGTCATGGCCCTGAAAGCGGTGGGTGTTAGTGCGGCCTATATCAACAGCACCCTGTCTGGCCCACAGGTCCAAGCCGCTTACCGGAATCTTCAGGCAGGAAAGTATAAGATCGTTTACATCGCCTCAGAGCGGTTGGATTATCCCGGCTTTGCGGGTTTGGCGGCAAAGCTTCCTATTTCCTTCATCGCTGTGGATGAGGCACACTGTATCTCCCAGTGGGGACAGGATTTTCGTCCCAGCTATCTGCGCATTGTGAACTTCATCGAGGGCCTTCCCAGGCGGCCGGTGGTTGGTGCCTTCACGGCTACAGCTACCCGACAGGTTCGGGAGGACGTGGAGCGGATCCTTCGGCTCAGGGACCCCATTCGGGCAGTGACTGGCTTCGACCGACCCAATCTGTATTTTGACGTGATTCGTACCGGGGAAAAGGACCCGGAGCTTCTGCGGCTGCTGGCGGCCAGAGGGGGGAAGAGTGGCATCATCTACTGCTCCACCCGAAAGAAGGTTGAGACTGTCTGCGCGAACCTGCGGGACCGTGGCTATGGGGCAACCCAATATCACGCGGGCCTGTCCGATGAGGAACGAAGCCAAAATCAAGAGGATTTCCTCTATGATCGATCCCCCATTATGGTAGCCACCAACGCCTTTGGCATGGGCATTGACAAAAGTAACGTCAGCTTTGTGATTCACTACAATATGCCAAAAAGCATGGAAGCCTACTATCAGGAGGCGGGCAGAGCCGGACGGGATGGAGCGCCGGCGGACTGTATTTTGCTGTTTCACAGCGGGGATGTACAAACCTCCCGGTTTTTGATCAACAGCACCTCGGAAAACGAAGAGCTGTACCCTGCCCAGCGGGAATTGGTTCGCCAGCAGGATTTGAAGCGACTGGACACCATGATCGGGTACTGCAAAACAGGAGTCTGCCTCCGAGGGTACATTCTGGAGTATTTTGGACAAAAGCACCCGGACATCTGTGGCAACTGCGGCAACTGCAACGGCACCTTCAAGACAGTGGATATTACCAAAGAGGCCCAGATGATCCTTTCCTGCGTCAGGCGGATCCATGATAAGCTGGGATACTGGGTGGGGATGAGTTTGATTGTAAATGTCCTTCGCGGCAGCCGGAATAAGCGGATCACGGAGCTTACGCTGGATCAGCTCACGACTTATGGCCTTCTCCGATCCCGCTCTCAGAGCAAAATTCGGGCCATGGTGGACCACCTGGAAGGGGAGGGATATCTGGAAACGGAGGTGGAACACCAGACCATCCGTCTGACAGCGCGGTCCAGTCAGGTGCTTTATCACGGGCAGACCGTCGCCATGAAGGTTCCCATGGAGCCGGAGGAAGCAGTGAAAGTGCAGCAAAAGCTTTCTTTTGATGAGACAGAATTGTTTGGGGTACTGAAGGAGCTGCGAGGGAAGCTGGCGAAAAAAGCTGGGATCCCCGCCTATGTGGTTTTCTCCAACGCAACGCTTACAGATATGGCGAAAAAACAGCCCCTGACCATGTCGGAGTTCCGAAAAGTGTCCGGCGTAGGCGAAATCAAGGCGGCCTGGTACGGTACCGCATTTTTAAAGCGGATCCAGCGTTTCCTGGACGAAAGAGAATAAAACGATACATTACTTGAAGCCGATAAATGGGGCACTTCCGACAACGGGAAGTGCCCTGCTTTTACATATCAAATGCCGGGTTCATATAGTACACATTCTTTTGATTCAGCTTCTCCCGCAGGAGCTGTACGGCTTCCCCGAAACGCTGGAAATGGACGATCTCCCGCTCTCGGAGGAATTTAATGACATCATTCACGTCCGGATCATCCGATAGCCTGAGAATGTTGTCATAGGTCACACGGGCTTTCTGCTCAGCGGCCAGGTCTTCGGTCAGGTCTGCCATGGGGTCGCCTTTGACTGCCATAGACGCGGCAGTATAGGGACTTCCAGAAGCGGCGGTGGGGTAGACACCGGTGGTATGATCCACAAAATAGGGCGCAAATCCGGCTTCCCCAATCTGGGCATCCGACAGGTTTCGGGTAAGCTGATGGACGATGGCCCCAATCATCTCGAGGTGCCCCAGTTCTTCAGTCCCAATATCGGTCAATAATCCTTTTAATTCGTCAAAGGGCATGGCATATCTTTGGGATAGATACCGCAGGGAAGCCCCCAATTCCCCGTCAGGGCCGCCGTACTGGGATATGATGATGGCGGCAAGCTTTGGATTCGGCTTGTCGATTCTTACCGGGTATTGCAGCTTTTTATCATAGAAAAACATGGTCACGCCTCCTTATTTTTGCTGTATTCCCAGGGCCAGGGATCGTCAAGCCATTCGTAGCTGTCCGCACTTGATACCTGCATATGATTTAGGGGGCCGTGCTTGCGGCTGTAGGATTCCCGGCTGCGGCAGTATAGCTGCTGATAGCTGCGGTACAGATCCAGCGCTTCCGAATCGTCCCGGTGGGTGTCCAGATACAGAGCCAGTTCCTGGACCGCAAAGCCCAGAGCCTGTAGTTCCGCCAGGGGCATATCGGGGAGTTCCTTCTCATTGACCATCCCACGGAAGGGAAGATCCAGCCCGGGGAACAGGGTGCCCCGCACCAAGCCCATGGGGGCATCATATCTGGGCGGGTTTTCCAGCTGAAAAGGTACATAGGGGTTTGCCAGCGGCGCAAGAGCGGGCAGACGGCCCTCTCCGCCGGATGAATTGTTGGTTTTTCTGTCCAAAGGTCATTCCTCCTTCATTTTTTCATGGTAATCTGTCGTTCCATGTCATTTTATTCGGAATCTCACCGGAATGTTCAGATTTTCTTTTTGGGGACATACACTTACACGAGGTGGTGTACATGAAGAAATCAAAGCGGTGGGTCCTCTTTTATCTGGCAGCCATTGCCGTAATCCTGTTCCTCTCGGACCGCGGGAGCAGGGCGGTGACAACGATTGCGGAGAACGCGCCCATAAAGGGGAGAACCTGTATTGTCATTGACCCGGGTCACGGCGGAGAGGATGGAGGTGCGACCTCCTGCACCGGAGTGCTGGAAAGTACATACAATCTTTCCATATCCAAGCGGCTAAATGACCTGCTCCATCTTCTGGGCTACGAAACAAAAATGGTTAGGACCACGGACACGGCTGTCTACACAAAAGGGGAAACCATCTCCCAGAAGAAGGTCTCGGATCTCAAGGAGCGGGTGCGCATTGTCAACGAGACAGAAAACCCTCTGCTGCTCAGCATCCATCAGAATCAATTTCCGGACGGAAAATACAGCGGCGCCCAGATGTTCTATGCCGGAACCCAGGGAAGCCAGGAGTTGGCAGAACGACTGCAAAGCGCTTTTGTCAGTACATTGAATCCGGGCAGCAAACGGAAGTGCAAGAAAAGCGACGGGGTGTATCTGATGGAGCACATCGGATGCACCGGGGTTCTGATCGAGTGCGGCTTTCTCTCCAATCCGACAGAGGAAGCAAAGCTTCGGGATGAGGCGTATCAGAAAAAGCTGTGCTGCGTCATCGCCGCCACAGTAAGCGAATATCTTTCGAGCACTTGACCCCGAGGAAAGACAATGATATAATTCCAATTAAGTAGATTTGCTTTTATGACACAATCGAAAGAGAGGAATATAGCATGGAGCTTTCCATTTCCCAAATGATGGATATGCAGCAGGAATTGTTTGAACGCCACAAGGATAGCTGGTCGCCTATGGAACCGGAGTATGGTAAGGACTTTTTACTGTACATGGTGGAGGAAATGGGCGAAGTGATTGCGATTCTTAAGAAGAAAGGCTGCACCGCCGTGACGGAGACAAAAGAAGTGCGGGACGCTTTCGTTACGGAAATGGCGGATGTGCTGATGTATTATCACGAAGTTCTTCTGCGCTTCCATGTTACGCCGGAGGAAATTTCGGAAGCCTATTTTAGGAAACACGCACGGAATATGGGCAGGGACTATACAAAAGAATATAAGGAACTGTATTATCATGGCTAAAACAAAGACAGTCTTTTTCTGCACAAGCTGCGGCTACGAAACCCCAAAGTGGATGGGCCGCTGCCCAAGCTGCGGCGCATTTAACACTATGGAAGAGCACGTGGAAAAGCCGGTGGCAGTGGGAAAACCCAAATCTGCCCCGGTGGGGCAGAGCCGGAGGCCTCAGAAGATCCGAGAGGTCACAAGCGGCGGAGAAATCCGCTTTTCCACCGGTATGGGAGAACTGGACCGGGTCCTGGGCGGCGGTGCTGTAGCAGGCTCTCTGGTGTTGGTGGGCGGCGCTCCTGGCATCGGTAAGTCTACGCTGCTGCTGCAAATCTGCAACAGCCTGTGTTCCGGCCGTCGGGTGCTGTATATTTCCGGTGAGGAAAGCGAACGACAGCTGAAACTCAGAGCGGAGCGGCTGGGGGTTGCCCCGGAGGAACTGTATATCCTGTCAGAAACCCGGCTTTCCGATGTGGTGGAAGCTGCGGAGGAGATGCAGCCAGACATCCTGATTGTGGACTCCATCCAGACCCTGTATAACGAGGAAAATGATTCTTCCCCCGGCAGTGTCTCCCAGGTGAAGGATTGCACCATGACCATGATGCAGCTGAGCAAGTCCCAGGGGATTACCGTATTTGTGGTAGGCCACATCAATAAAGACGGAAATATTGCAGGCCCCAAGGTGCTGGAGCATATGGTGGACTGTGTACTTTACTTCGAAGGAGACCCCAACACTTCCTACCGGCTTTTACGGGCAGCCAAAAACCGGTTTGGCTCCACCAACGAAATTGGCGTCTTTGAAATGATGGATACAGGCCTGGTGGAGGTACCCAATCCCTCCCAGATGCTGCTGGAAGGGCGGCCGGAGGGGGCCAGCGGCACCTGTGTTGCCTGTGTCATGGAGGGCACCCGTCCGGTGTTGGCGGAGGTTCAGGCCCTGGTGACGAAGACCACCTTCAACGTCCCAAGGCGTGCTGCGGACGGCTTTGATTTCAACCGGGCAATTCTTCTCATGGCCGTAGCGGAAAAGCGGGCGGGTATGAAGATGAGCCTATTTGATGCTTATATCAATGTCATTGGCGGCCTGCGGCTGGACGAGCCGGGGGCGGACCTTCCGGTAGCCCTGGCGGTGGCCTCTTCCTATCGGGACGCGCCTATTGCAGATGACCTGGTGGCGATCGGCGAGGTGGGGCTGACGGGAGAAATTCGGGCGGTTTCTAATATGAATCAGCGCCTGGGGGAAGTGGCAAGACTGGGTTTCCACAAGTGCATCATCCCCCGAGGCGGCTCTGAAAAACTGGAAATTCCCAAGGAATTGACGGTTTACCGGGTCAGAAATCTGAGGGAAGCCATCGAAACAGCTCTATAAAGAAAAGGAAAAGATCCTGCCTGAGGTAGCCCCAGGCAGGATCTTTTTCACGCTGTCATATGTGTTTGAACATTTTCTTTACGGATCCGCCATCCAAATCTCCGTTTTGAAAAATTGCTCCTGAAAAGAAACCGCTTTCTCGATTTCTTCTTTGGAAAGCCACAGGTTTTCAGGCGCGACAACCCATTTTTCTTCCACGTCATCCAATCTGTGAATCACGGCGATTATCTTACCCGTAAACGTTTTTACAGGCACAGTAACACCAAGGATATAGGCATCCTGCTCTTCTCCGTCCGGTGCCATAATTCCTTCGATAAAGCCATAATTGACAGAATAATAAATATCCGGATGCTTTGGGTGAACACTCCCCATGGGTCTGTCTACCGTTACGGTCACAATATCCCCAATCATGCTTATTCCCCCATGGCTCGAACCATCTGAAATTCCTTCAGCATGGTACCATCGGACAGGCGGATGGCATTTGGGATTTCACCCGTGATCCGGAAGCCCATTTTTTCATACAGGCCCCGGGCACGGTCATTGCCCTCTATAAATTCCAGCTCCAGCTGAGTCAGATGCCATCCTTTCGCAATGGAAATCATTTCTTCAAACAGCATAGAGCCAATGTGATTTCCCCAATACTCCCGGAGCAGAGCGATCGCAACCCGTCCGCGGTGGCGAACCTTTTTCTTCGGGGAAAAGCTGATTAAACAGTTTCCTGCAATTTTTCCGTCAACAAGGCAAAGAATTGCGACCTGTGCTTCAGATTGGAGGATGCCCTGAATCCATTGGGTTTCCGCCTCCACGGTCAGGGGCGGATCCTCAGGGGAGCTGAGCAAGAAAGGAGTCTCGGCAGCAGCTTGTGTGAAGAAAGCCAGGAAGTCTTCCGCGTCCTCCGGGGTAGGACTTCGCAAAATGGCGGTTTTCCCGTTTTTCAGGGTGATCTCTTTTTTCGCAAATTCCATAGGATCTCCTGTTACAGCAGGGGAATGCCCGCCCTTTCGCAGGCATGTAAAGTATCTTCGTCCCAAATGCTGGACTGCACCTCGCCGATGTGGGCGCAGCCCATCATCAGCATGGCAAGCCGTGACTGGCCGATGCCGCCGCCGATAGTCAAGGGCAGTTCATCATGTAAAAGCATCTGATGGAAGGGAAGGGTCCGCCGCTCGTCACAGCCTGCTTCCGTAAGCTGCCGGTCCAGGGACGCCGCATCTACACGAATGCCCATGGAGGAAACCTCCAGCGCGCGGCCCAGCACCCCATCCCAGAAGAAGATATCGCAGTTTAAATCCCAGTCGTCATAGTCCGGGGCACGGCCGTCGTGGGGCTTACCGGAACGAAGCTTTCGGCCGATCTGCATAACGCAGGCGGTTTTGTGATCCTTTACATAGGCGGTTTCCCGCTGAGAACCGGAGGGAAGATCGGGGTACAGATCCTCCAGTTCCTGGGATGTGATGAAGGAGACCTCCCGCTGGAGCTCTGTCCGAAGCTGGGGGAAGCGCACATGGAGCCGATCATTCGTATCGCAAATGGCCCGTACAATGGCCCGGACAATCAGCTTTAAGTATTCCATATTCCGGTTTTCCCGGGTAATCACCTTTTCCCAGTCCCACTGGTCCACATAGATGGAATGGACGTTGTCCAGCTCCTCATCCCGGCGGATGGCGTTCATATCGGTGTATAGGCCATTACCCACAGTGAAGTTGTAGCGTTTCAAAGCAAGCCTTTTCCACTTGGCCAGGGAATGCACCACCTGAGCATCAGCGTTTACAGCAGGGATATCAAAGGCCACCGGCCGCTCATAGCCGTTCAAATTATCATTCAGACCAGAGTTTTCCGTAACAAACAGGGGCGCAGAGACACGCTTCAAATTCAGCGCCTTAGAAAACTCCTCCTGAAAGGTTTCCTTAATGTAGGCGATGGCGCGCTGGGTGTCATAGGCGTCCAGGGCGGGCTTGTAGCCTTGGGGAATGTAGATCTTGTTCATAAGATCACGGCCTTTCTAAATAAAATGTTGTGCTACAGGATATGGTTGGGAAATCCGGAAATTACTTTTCTTTCAAAGTTCGGATAAACGCAAGCAGTTCTGGAAAGCCGCCCTGGGGATAGCCGGAAATATCCAAGCCGTCCCGGTTGATGAGGCAGTCGGTCAGAAGGAAGACCCGCATTCCAAGCGACCTCGCAATCATGTCCTCCCCGGCGTCGTTGCCTACCATCAGGCATTCCTCCGCCCGGAGTCCCTGCTTGTCCAGAATCTCCCGGTAATAATCCAGGTTGGGCTTACAATAGGAAGAATTGTCATAAGTGGTAATCAGTTCAAAGTCCTCAGGCACCAGTCCTGCCCAGCGAACCCGGCTGTAGGTTGCCACCGGGGGAAACAAGGGATTGGTAGCGAGGATGGTACGCAGGCCCATATCTCGGATGGCGGCGATGGTTTTCGCGGCCAGAGGATTTTTTCCACAAACCTTTTGAACCTGCTGAAATTCCGTTTCATAGAAGTAAAGGAAGCGCGGCTCATCTTCCTGAATGTCCCGGCCAAAAACCTGCTCTGCGGTTTTCCAGAAAACCGCTTCGTTGCGGGCGCTGCCGTCGTTTTGAATCATGGCCATGGTGCCGGTACCGACGGCTTTTACAAGAAGCTGGGGATCGTACCCGTAAGGAGCCATGGCTTTCACAAGACCGGAAAAATATGCCTTTACAAATATGTCCTGGTCCATAGGCAGCAGGGTACCGTCTAAATCAAACAAACAAGCTGTGATCATGTGGTCTTCCTTTTTGAAGGTGTCCGCCCTCCTGCGTAATGTAGAAGGGCGGAAAATGCTATTCCGGAGTGGATTCCTGACCCACAGCCATCAGATCATAAGGTGTGGTCTGGTAGACAAAGTAGTTCAGCCAGTTGCTGAACAGCAGGTGGGAATGCCCCCGCCAGCGGACAATGGGTGCTTTCGTATCGTTGTCACCCGGATAGTAATTCACAGGCACATGGATGGGAAGTCCCTGGTTTTTATCCCGGAGATACTCCTTTTCCAAGGTATCGGCATCATATTCCGAGTGGCCGGTGACGAAGATCTGCCGTCCTTCCTTACTCATGACAGCGTAAACCCCTGCTTCCGGAGAGGAGGCGAGAATCTTCAGCCCGGGCACCTTTTCAATATCCACCCGGTCAATGGTAGTGTGCCGGGAATGGGGCACCCAAAACTCGTCGTCAAAGCCCCGGAGCAGAATGGCCCGCTTATAGTCCAGGTAATGGGGATAAACGCCGAAAAGCTTCTGGGGCAGGGGATGCTTCTGAATCCCATAGTGGTAGTACAGCCCTGCCTGGGCGCCCCAGCAGATATGGAAGGTGGAATGGACATTGGTCTTGCTCCAGGCCATGATCCGGCACAGCTCCGGCCAGTAGTCCACTTCCTCAAAGGGCATCTGCTCCACCGGCGCTCCGGTGATGATCATGCCATCAAACTTCCGGTCCTTCAGTTCATCAAAGGTTTTGTAGAAGGTCAGAAGATGCTCCTGGGGGGTATTTTTTGAACGGTGAGAGGACACCATCATCAGTTCCAGATGCACCTGCAGGGGTGTATTACCCAGCAGACGGCTGAGCTGGGTCTCCGTAACAATCTTGGTGGGCATCAAATTCAGCAGCACAATCTCCAAGGGACGGATGTGCTGGGTTTCCGCCCGGGTCTGCTTCATGACAAAGATATTTTCGTTGTGCAGAATTTCGGCGGCAGGGAGGTCATTGGGTATTTGAATGGGCACGACGTGTTCTCCTGACTAGTTTTTTGATGATACGTTTTCCAGGGCCTGGGCGATATCGGCGATCAGATCCTGCGCATTTTCCAGTCCGCAGCTGAGGCGGATCAGGTCAGCGCCCACACCAGCGGCGGCAAGTTCTTCATCGGTCATCTGGCGGTGGGTGGAGCTGGCGGGGTGGAGGCAGCAGGTGCGGGAATCCGCCACATGGGTCTCAATGGAACCAAGCTTCAGGTGCTTCATAAATTCTTCCGCAGCCTTCCGGCCTCCCTGAAGGCCGAAGGAAATGACTCCGCAGGAACCATTCGGCAGGTACTTCCTTGCCCGCTCATAATACTTGTCCCCCTCCAGGCCGCAATACTGGACCCACTGGACCTTCTCGTGGTTCTTCAGGAACTCAGCAACAGCCTGGGCGTTGGCGCAGTGCTGCTTCATCCGGAAAGGCAGACTCTCCAGCCCCAGATTCAGGATGAAAGCATTTTGGGGAGACTGGACGCAGCCAAAGTCCCGCATCAGCTGGGCGGTGCACTTGGTGATGTAGGCCCCGGCAAGACCAAAGCGTTCCGTGTAGGTAACGCCATGATAGCTGTCATCAGGGGTGCAAAGGCCGGGAAATTTTTCCGGATAGGCGGACCAGTCAAATTTACCGCTGTCCACGATCACACCGCCCAGGGTTGCCGCATGGCCGTCCATGTACTTGGTAGTGGAATGGGTGACAATATCCGCGCCCCATTCAAAGGGCCGGCAGTTTACGGGAGTGGCAAAGGTGTTGTCCACGATCAGGGGTACCCCGTGAGCATGAGCGGCCTTGGCGAACTTCTCAATATCCAGGACTACCAGGGAGGGGTTGGAGATGGTCTCGCCGAACACAGCCTTGGTATTGGGCCGGAAAGCAGCGTTCAGCTCCTCTTCTGTACAGTCGGGATCCACGAAGGTGGTCTCTAGTCCCATTTTCTTCATAGTGACGGAGAACAGATTAAAGCTGCCACCATAAATAGCGGAGCTGGCAATGATATGATCCCCGCAGCCTGCAATGTTAAAGATCGCCATAAAGGTCGCAGCCTGACCGGAGCCGGTGAGGATTGCGGCGGTGCCGCCCTCCAGGGCGCAGATCTTAGCGGCCACAGCATCGCAGGTGGGATTTGCCAGCCGGGAATAGAAATACCCCTCTGCTTCCAGATCAAAGAGCTTGCCCATATCCTCCGAGGTATCATATTTAAACGTTGTGCTCTGGCAGATGGGGATCTGCCGGGGCTGCCCGTTACCGGGGGTATAGCCAGCCTGAATGCACAGGGTTTCTGTGCGGAGTTTCGGTTCCATAAAAAATCACCTCATGAAGAAATATTGGCTTTATTGTACTCCCAAAGGGAACATTTGTCAACGTAAAACCGGAGGGAACCCAGGATGATCCGTTGGCTGTGGACAAAAATCTTTCTGTCAGCGAAAAGAAATCCTTGCAATTTTACTTTTCACTTAGTATGATATCGGGAGAGCACAGAGAGGAGATGGGGTTATGACATTCCCAGAGATCGTTAACTTTTTAAATGGTATTGCCTGGGGACCTTGGATGTTGATTTTGCTGGTCGGCACCGGAATCTATCTGAGCTGGCGGGTGAATTTCCTGCAGTTCCGCAAGTTCGGCTATACCATGAAGCAGACCATCGGTAAAATCTTCCAGAAGCAGTCCGCCGGAGACGGAGAGGTAACGCCTTTCCAGGCGGTCAGCACGGCATTGGCGGCCACCGTGGGCACGGGCAATATTGCGGGCGTCACCGGCGCCATTGCCGTAGGCGGCCCCGGAGCGGTATTCTGGATGTGGATTTCTGCCCTGTTCGGCATGGTTACGAAATATGCAGAGGTGGTGCTGGCTGTCCGCTATCGGGAGCGCAATGAGAAAGGCGACTATGTAGGCGGTCCCATGTACTACATTAAGAACGGACTGGGGAGCAAGTGGAAATGGCTGGCCGTGCTGTTCAGTCTGCTGGGCGCCATTGCAGCCTTCGGTATCGGCAACATGACTCAGGTCAACACCATCGCCGGGTCCATCAATACGGCGATTGACGCTTTCGGAGGCAATACCCAGGCCGCTACCGTCACGCTGTTTGGCCAAATCGTCCCCGTATCCAGTATTGTCATTGGGATGCTGGTAGCCGTGACGATCGCACTGGTACTCTTCGGCGGAATCAAGCGCATTGGCTCCGTTACGGAAAAGCTGGTACCCTTCATGGCTCTGATCTACATTATCTGCGCGTTGATTGTGGTTTTTGCCAATATCAGTTCTGTGGGGAAGATCTTCGCCATGATTTTCAAGGGCGCGTTCCAGGCAAAGGCGGCTTTGGGCGGCGCGTTTGGCATTACGCTGATGACTACCATCCAAAAGGGCGTAGGCCGGGGTGTCTTCTCCAATGAGGCTGGCCTTGGCTCCGCGCCGATGGCCCATGCGGCTTCCTCGGAGACCGATCCCGTGAAGCAGGGCCTCTATGGCATTTTTGAAGTATTCATGGATACCATCGTGATCTGCACCCTGACATCCCTGACGCTGTTGTGCGGCGTGGAAAGCGGCGTGGGAATCGCCTGGGGGCAGAGTGCCGGTGCGGAGCTTGTCAGCGCATCCTTTGCCACGGTATTTGGGGACAAAGTGGGTTCCTTCATCATCGCCTTGGGCATCTGCCTGTTCGCCCTGTCCACCACCTTAAGCTGGGCACTCTATGGCAGCCGCTGCTTTGAATTCCTATTTGGAACCAAGGCAGTACCCTTCTATCAGGTGGCGTTTATCCTGGTGGTCGTGGTGGGCGCCACACTGAAGCTGGAGCTGGTGTGGAACATTGCCGATACCTTAAACGGCTTCATGGCCATTCCCAACCTGGTGGCTCTGCTTGCCCTGTCCGGCGTGGTGGCGAAGCTGACAAAGAATCACTTTGACAAGGAAAAGCTAAGAAAATGACGGGTTCTCAGCTTCTGACCTGTACGCAGCAGGCGCAAAGTGCTATTGTGTAAGGGTAAAAAGGAGGCAGAAAGCCATGAATCAACAAAAGGTAGGGCAGTTTCTGAAGGAACTGCGAAATGAAAAAGGCATTACCCAAGCGGAACTTGCAGAGCGGTTGGGGGTATCTAATCGAAGCGTTTCCCGATGGGAAAACGGCACAACCATGCCGGACTTCGATCTGCTGATGGAACTGGCAAAATACTACGATCTGGAAGTTGGGGAAATCCTGTCTGGAGAAAGACAGGCAAGCGAAAATCCTGCAAAATCCGAGGAAATAATGCTGCGCGTTGCGGAATATAGCAATGTGGAAAAGGCATTTTTTTCCAAGAGAATGTGTATCATGTTCCTGATGGCGAACATTGGTATCTTTGTGTACATGGTCATTGACCTGGCGGAACTTTCCTATACGCAGCCCTATGAAGCCATTATCAATGCTGTTCTGGGCTTTGTTTGGGGCACCCTGATTACCGGATTCATGTATTCCAGCCGATACATCGTTAGGCTGAAAAAGGCCAGAGATCGCTTCATAAAGCCCAGGAGTGAACAACCATAGAGACGGAAAAGCTGCCCGGTTTGGGCAGCTTTTTTGCGTCATATCGGTTTCTTAAGTTTCCATTAAGCCAGGCTTCCACTATTGACAAGTCAGGTTTCGTGTGTTAAACTCCAATCCTGGGTTGAACCTGTTCAACCTGTTCCAAACAACGAAGCAATTTAACAAACAGAAAGGATTAACCCTATGAAACGGTTTTTTACAATGCTTTTAATCCTTAGCCTGCTTCTCTCCCTTACTGCCTGCGGCAATACGCATGCAAAGGAGACACTCCCGGAAGTTATGGTACCCGCAAGTGAACCAGCAATGGAAACTGTACCGGAAACCAAGGAAGCGCCGGAAGGCACGGAACCGGAGGCGGCTCCTTACTACGGAACCTGGGAAGTGAAGGATTCCCAGAGCGCCGATGTTTCGGCCCTTTCTTCCGATGAAGTGAGTACCTTCGTAGGCAAATGCATTACCTATCAGGCGGACGCGGTTCGCATGGATGGGGAAACGGCACGCGTCGGTTTTGTGACATATGAAACGGATGCTGCGGCTTCTGATGAAGCCAGTATAATGGAAGAATATCGTGCGAATCTTGGAGAGTGGTGGAATAACGTGAGCGAAGTCACCGGTATTACAGTAGACTCTCCGGAAGCTTTTTTCGGCCATCGATTCTTTGTGGTAGATTCTGATACGATTTGGATTTTCTACGAGGGCGTTTTCTTCCTGGCAAAGAGAGTTTAATTGACGCTTTCGCCCGGCGGGCTTTTGACCTGCCGGGCGATTTGCAAATTTTTTGAGGCTGGCAATCAGTGGTTAGCCGCCTGATAGATTTTCAGAATGTCGTTATGGTCAAGCACCCGGAAGGTGCCGATGGTCCGGGTGTTCTGGAAAGCGCACCGGTAGGCCAGTTCCTGAATGGTTTCGTCGGACAGAACGCCCACACCCAGCTCGGACAGACAGGTTGGCATGGAAAGCTCCCGGAAGAACGCCTCCGTAGCAGCGATGCCCTCCAAGCCCAGGGTCATGTCATCTTTGCCCTCAGTGCTGAGACCCCATACCTTCACCGCGTACTGGGCAAACCGGCTGGGGTTCGCCACAATGACGTACCGTGCCCAGCTGCCCCAGGTGGCGGACAGGGAAGCGCCGTGGGTCACGTCGAACATGGCCCCCAACTCGTGGCCCAGCTGATGGGTGGCAAAGTCCATTTTTCCACCGAGACCGGTCAGGCCGTTATGAGAACGGCTTCCGCACCACATGAGCTCGCTCGTGGCCTGGTAGTCCTTGGGCGTGGCAACAGCCCGGCGGCCATTGCGGATGGTGGTGCGGAGTAAGCCTTCCGCAAATTCGTCGCTCAACTCGTTGGTAGTAATGGGATTAAAATACCGTTCCAGAGTGTGCATCATAATGTCCACGATGCCGCAGGTAAGTTGGAATTTGGGCAGAGTATAGGTCAGTTCCGGGTTCAAAATGGCAAATTTGGGGCGATGGAAGGGAGAGTTGACACCCCGCTTCTGCTTGGTTTCGTCGTTGGTGATCACCGCGCTGTCGCTGGTCTCGCTGCCAGCGGCGGGAATGGTAAGCACCGCGCCCACGGGCAGCGCGCCGGGAACGACAACCTTTTTCAGCCAGAAATCATTCCAGACGTCATACTGGGGATTGGCTGCTCCGTCGGCAATGGCCTTTGCGGTGTCAATGACGCTGCCGCCGCCTACGGCCAGAAGAAGATCAACGCCGGTTTCCCGGGCAATTTCAATTCCCTTCCGCACCAGGGACAACCTGGGATTGGGTTGGACGCCGCCCAAAGCCTCCCAGCAAAGCCCGGCATCCTCCAGGGATTTGGTCACACGATCAATCAGCCCACTTTTCTGAGCGCTATGTCCGCCGTAGACTACCAGAACGCGTTTTGCGCCCTGAGCGGCAGCAAGGCTGCCTGCCTGGTTTTCCGTGCCGGGACCAAAGACAATGTGGGTAGGGGAGTAAAAATCAAAGGCTTGCATATTTTTTTCCTCCATTTTTTTAGGGAAGGTCCCTTGTTTGGTTTATTTCAGCCCAATGGCTTCATCCAAAATAGCGTTTGCCGCCGCTTCCTTCGTTAAGATCGGCAGCTCTCTGGTATCATTCCGGGTGATGATGGTAATGATATTGGTGTCTACACCAAATCCTGCGCCGGCCACCTTTAGATTATTAGCGCAGATCATATCCACGTTTTTCTTTTGCAGCTTTTCCCGGCTGTTACTAAGCATATCCTGGGTTTCCATGGAGAAGCCGCAGATGATCTGACCGGGTTTTCTCCGCTGTCCCAGCCAGGCTAAAATATCCTGGGTTCGCTTCAGGGGGATGGACATTTCCCCGTCTTTCTTTTTTACCTTCTCATCGGCATATTCCGCAGGGGTGTAGTCTGCAACTGCGGCGGCCTTGAAGATAAAGTCGGCATTTTCCCAATGGGCTGCCACGGCTTCAAACATATCTTGGGCAGAAGTGATGGGAACGACCTTTACGAAGGGCGGGGGGGCAATGGCGGTGGGGCCGGAAATGAGGGTTACTTCCGCACCCCGGAGCATAGCCATCCTCGCCAGGGCATAGCCCATTTTCCCGGAGGAGTGATTGGTCAGATACCGGACAGGGTCGATGGATTCCTGGGTAGGCCCTGCTGTGACCAGCACCTTCTTCCCGCCAAGATCATGGGGAAAAGCCAGATATTTCAGGATATACTGGAGAATTTCCTCCGGCTCCGGCATCTTTCCTTTTCCCACAGCGCCGCAGGCAAGCCGTCCGCTGGCAGGTTCGATGACCTCCCAACCGTAATGGCGCAGGGTATTTAGGTTATCCTGGGTCACTGGGTTTTCGTACATATGGGTGTTCATGGCAGGAGCAATGAGCTTGGGACACCGGCAGGCCAGCACCGTGGTGGTGAGCATATCATCCGCCAGGCCGTGGCTTAGCTTTGCGCATACATTGGCGGTAGCGGGGGCGATGACCACCAGATCCGTCCGGTCAGCCAGGGAGATATGCTCCACCTGATGGACAAAATTCCGATCAAAGGTATCGACTAAGGTTTTGCGCCCGGTGAGCTGTTCAAAGGTCAGGGGGGCAATAAACTGGGTAGCGTTTTGGGTCATGACCACTTCCACGGCCGCGTGCTGCTTAACAAGGGCAGAGGCAAGGGCAGCAGCCTTATATGCGGCGATACCGCCGGTAACGCCCAAGAGAACGGTTTTTCCTTTCAGCATAGGCTTTCCTCCTACAGTTTCTTCCCATATTATAGACCTTTTTTCAGAATGTGTAAAGACGAAAAAAGCGATTGTAAAAACGGGAAGGATTTTTCTTGCAATTATGCGTACAACCTGCTATAATCGCACCGAAGCCGAAAGCTTCAAAAAATTGCGCTGTATCTTCGAAAGGAAGAACGGCAGCAGGAGGTAACTGAATATGAAAAAAACGGATGGGAAAACCCAATACATGGCAACCCTTGGGATGCTGTGCGCGCTGCTGCTGGTCATGGGTATGACCGGAATCGGATTCATTCCACTGCCTGTGATCAAGGCTACCACTATGCACATCCCGGTGATTCTGGGTGCAATTCTCCTTGGACCTGCCGCCGGCGGCGTACTGGGCGCCGTATTCGGACTTTGTTCCATATGGGTCAATACCACAACACCGGGGCTGCTGTCCTTTGCGTTCTCTCCCTTTATGAGCACGGAGGGACTAATTGGGGTGCTGAAGAGCCTGTGGATCGCGTTGGGGTGCCGCATTTTACTGGGGGTCATTGCGGGCTGGCTTTGGCGGTTGATGAAAAAGCTCACAAGGCAGGACTACATTGCTTTGCCGGTGACAGCGATTATTTCGACCTTATGCCATACTATTTTGGTTATGGGAAGCATCTATATGCTTCTGGCCGAGCAGTACGCCGCGGCAAAGAACGTAGCCGTCACCGCTGTATTCGGCCTTGTGATGGGAACCGTGACGGCCTCCGGCATCCCTGAGGCCATTGCCGCAGCCATCCTGGTTACGGTAATCGGAAAGGCGCTGCTCCATTTGCAGGCCCGTTTGCAGAAACGTTAGGAGAGACTTATGCTACTTGCCATCGATATCGGAAATACAAATTTGGTCATTGGTTGTTTTCAGGGGGACGAGTTGAAATTTAAGGCCCGGATCGCCACGGATTACAGCCGCACCTCCGACCAATACGGCGTGGAAATCAAAAATATGATGGAAGCCTACGGTGTCCGGGTGTCGGACATTGACGACTGCATTATTTCCTCGGTGGTGCCTCCGGTGTTTAACTCCGTACGCACCGGCGTATGGAAGGTCATCGGCAAGCAGCCCATGGTGGTCGGCCCCGGCTTGAAAACCGGCCTGAATATCCATGTGGACGTGCCAAGCCAGGTGGGCAGCGACCGGATTGTCATTGCTGTGGCAGCTCTGGCGGAGTATAAAGCCCCTCTGATTCTGATGGACCTGGGCACTGCTACCACCATCGAGGTGGTGGAGCCGGAGAACCGGTATCTGGGAGGCGTTATTTTCCCCGGCGTCAAGGTTTCTCTGGAGGCACTGAGCAGCCGGGCCGCCCAACTTCCTGGTATCAGTCTGGACAAGCCCAAGCAGGTCATTGGGAAAAACACCGTGGACTGTATGCGAAGCGGCATGATGTACGGCACCGCTGCCATGATTGACGGTTTGGTGGAACGAATGGAGGCAGAGCTGGGGCATGAATGCACCCTGATTGCCACTGGCGGCATGGCCCAGTTTATTACGCCCCTGTGCAAACGGGATATTATCCTGGATAAGAATTTGCTGCTCAAGGGTCTGAATGTGATATATAAAAAGAATAAACGCTAACATCCCCCCAAGGATCCGGACGTGGAATACACGTCCGGATTTTTTTCATACCTGGGGCGCAGGCAGCATAGTCTGTCCTAGGAGTGATGCAAATGATGTGCGCATGGACAGAGCTTCTGGGGATCCTGCCTCAGAAACTGAGGCGGGATGTGGACCGTGTGGGGAAAGCATCCCTGCAAGAACTGCGTTTGCGGATGGGCGCCCCTCCGGAGCTTGTTACCGCAGCAGGCAGTCAGTGGCTCCCTGGTACGATAAGCCGGGAGGACATGAATTTTATAGTGAATGCTGCAAGCCGGTATTCTCCCTGGGCAGCGGCTACCATTGGGCAAGGGTATCTGACCGCTCCGGGAGGCCATCGGATCGGCCTGTGCGGAGAGGCGGTCTGCCGAAATGGGTCTATGGAAGGAGTCCGGGAAATCAGCTCCCTGTGCATCCGAATTGCCAGAGATTTCCCCGGTATCGCGCGGGGTGCGGGAAACGGAAAGGGTTCCATTTTAATTCTTGGCGCTCCCGGCTGGGGGAAGACCACCCTGCTTCGGGATCTGATCCGGCAGCGGGGAGAAGAAGAACCAGTAAGTGTGGTAGACGAACGGGGAGAGCTGTTCCCTGTGGGTTTTTCCAGAGGGAAACGGGTGGACGTCCTCTCGGGATGTCCCAAGGCATCGGGAATTTTGACGGTGCTGAGAACCATGGGACCAGGCAGCATTGCTGTGGATGAGATCACGGAGGAGGGAGACTGTGCAGCCCTGCTCCGGGCGGCAAACTGCGGCGTGCAGCTTCTGGCAACGGCCCATGCCATCTCCCTTCAGGACATCCGCAGCCGGAAAATTTACAGAACGCTCCTTGAAAACCATGTGTTCGATACGTTTTGGGTTTTACATAGGGATCAGTCTTACAGCGTGGAAAGGATGACGCTATGAGTTACAAGTGGATTGGCGCGATTTTCATTATTGCGGGCTGCGGCGGATTTGGGTTTTCCATGGCGGCGGCTCACCGGAGGGAGGTGCAGCTTCTGCGCCAGCTCCATCGGGGGCTGCAATTTATGCAAAGTGAACTGAAATATCGTCTGACCCCGCTTCCAGAGCTTTGCCGGCAGGCAGGGAAAGAGATGGGTGGTGTATTGCGGCAGATCTTCTCGGATATGGCCAGGGAACTGGACAGCCGGACACTGCCTGACCCAGGGGACTGCATGGCTTTCGCCGTAAAGAAGTCCCGGGATCTCCTGCCTGGGAGCCTCCGAAAGCTTTTGACCCGGCTTGGCCGTTCTCTTGGCCGGTTTGATTTAAACGGTCAGCTTCGAGGTCTGGAAGCCCTGTCCGCCGCCTGCGAGGAAGAATTGTCCCTGCTGAATAAAAACAAGGACATCCGTATTCGGAATTATCAGACCCTGGGGCTGTGCGCAGGGGCGGCCCTGGCCATTTTATTTGCCTGAATATGGATATTGATTTGATTTTTAAAATTGCCGCCATCGGCATTATTGTGTCCATCCTGAACCAGGTTCTTTCCCGCTCCGGCAGGGAGGAACAGGCCACCATGACCAGCCTTGCCGGACTTGTTGTGGTCCTGATGATGCTGGCCCAAAAAATTGCGGACCTGTTCGACCTGGTAAAGACCCTGTTCCAGTTTTAATGGGCAGCTTTTGGAAGGCCACAGCGGCCATATTGCTGACAGTCATTTTTATCCTGGCCCTGGGAAAACAGGAGAAGGACATCTCCGCTCTGCTGGGTATGGCGGCTTGCTGCCTGGTGGGAGTCATTGTAATCTCTTACCTGGAACCTGTGGTGGATCTCCTGTGGGAACTGGGAGAGCTGGGAGAGATTTCCGGAAGCACACTGGGAATCCTGATGAAGGCCGTAGGCATTGCCCTGGTGTCGGAAATCGCGGGGATGCTTTGCAGTGATTCCGGAAGCGCTTCTCTTGGGAAAATGCTGCAAATGCTGGGAAGCGCCGCAATTCTGTACCTGTCCATTCCGATTTTCCGCGCGCTGCTGACGCTGATCCAGGAGATTCTGGGGGAAATATGAAGTTACTTTCGATTGGGGCAGCTTTTCTGCTGCTTCTGTGTCTGGCCATGCCGGTTTCCGCTGCCCAGTTCACGGCTCCCCAGGTGCCGGAAGCCGGAGCGGCAGAGATGCCGGAAACCACAGATTCCTTTGGCAGAGGCTTTCAGGAGCTGCTGCAAAACGTTTTATTTCATTTGCAGCCTGGTCTGCGGGAAGGCCTTAGGGTCAGTGTGTCCCTTGTTGCCGCTGTCATGATGGTCAGCCTCTTGCGAACCTGTTCCGGCCGGGTTTCCAGCCTGGCGGAGCTATCCGGTACCGTGGCCATTGCGGGGGTTTTGCTGTTCAGCGCCAATTCCATGATTACTTTGGGGGCTGACACGGTCCGGGAAATGAGCGAATATGGGAAGCTCCTGTTTCCGGTTCTGACCACCGCAGCCGCTGCCCAGGGGAGCGTGACTGCATCCGCAGCATTGTACGCAGGTACTGTTGCTTTGGATGCAGTGATTGGCAGCCTGATCGCGCATCTGCTGGTTCCCATGGTCTATCTCTTTCTGGCTCTCGCCACAGCAAACAGCGCCCTGGAGGAGGATATGCTGAAAAAGATGCGGGATTTGATCAAAACCTCCATGAGTTGGTGCCTGAGAACGGTTCTGACGGTGTTTACCACATATATGAGCATCACAGGCGTGGTCAGCGGAACCACCGACGCGGCGGCCCTGAAAGCCACCAAAATCACCATTTCTTCCGTGGTTCCGGTGGTGGGTGGGATCCTGTCCGACGCATCGGAGGCGGTGCTGGTCAGTGCGGGACTGGCAAAGAACGCCGCTGGAATCTACGGAATCCTGGCGATTCTTGCCATCTTCCTGGAGCCCTTCTCCCGGATTGGGATCCAATACCTGATTCTAAAGGCCACCGCTTCCGTTTGCGGGATTTTCGGCTCCAAGCGGATGATGGGACTGATTGAGGACTTTTCTACCGCCATGGGGCTGCTGCTGGGGATGACGGGCGCGGTCTGTCTGCTGCTGCTCATCAGCACGGTGTGCTTCTTGAAGGGGGTGGGGTAACGGAAGGTTTGCGGCAATATGTGATTTCCGTGACGGCGGCTGCCCTGATCTGCGGCATTGTCTCAGGGCTTACGAAGAAAGGCGGGGCAGGAGAGCTGATCCGGATGCTGTGCGGTCTGGTTCTGGCCGTGATCGTCCTGCACCCCATTTCGGGGTTACAGATGGAGGACCTTGCTTTCGACTTGCTCCCTTCTGCCGGGGAGGGAGAGCGCATGGCGGACCAGGGAGAGAAAATAACCAGGCAGGCCATGGCAGATATCATAAAATCCCGGACAGAAGCATATATCTTGGACAAAGCCGCAGCACTGGAGGGAAGCCTTACAGTGAAGGTTACGCTCAGTGAGGACGATATTCCAGTGCCGGTGGGAGTGACCCTTTCCGGGAACCTTTCGCCCTACGCGCGAAGTCAGCTTACCAATGTCATCGAGAAGGACCTGGGGATCTCAAAGGAGAATCAGCTATGGACTGGTTAAAATTAAAAAACAGGGGAGTGGAAAGCCTTAAGAAATATAAATACATTCTGCTGGTGGTTATGGCGGGCATCTTCCTGATGGCGCTGCCGGAAAAGAAGGCAGAACAGCCCAAGGCTCCCCAGGCAGCGGCAGTCAGCGAACCGGGACTGCAGGAATCTCTTTCAAAAATCCTCAGTAAGATCGAGGGCGCGGGAAAAGTGGAAGTTCTTCTGACAGAAGCAGAAGGCAGGAAAACCCTGTATCAAATGGATGAAGACCGGAGCGCAGGGGAAACTACTACCGATCGGAAGCAGAAAACCGTTTTGGTGACAAACAGCGCAAGAGAGGAAACGGGGCTGATCCGGCAGGTGAACCCACCAACCTATCAGGGTGCGGTGATTCTGTGCCAGGGCGGGGATAACGCCAGGATTCAGCTTGCCATTGTGGAGGCGGTAGCAAGTGTTACCGGACTTTCCACCGATAAAATCACGGTTTTGAAAATGAAATGAATGGAGGCATTTTTATGAAGGTATGGAAGAAGAACATGGTTGCCGCCGCGATCCTGGTGACGGTCTGCGCTGGGATTTATGTAAATTGGCTGTACACAGAGGATAAAACGGCGGAGACACTGGTAGATACCCTGGATGCGGAAAAGGTGATGTCCGATGATACCCTGATGCTCAGCGAGGATATGGCGGCCATCTCCGCCGGTGAAGACGTAGCCACTACGGCTACGGATTATTTCGCGGCAGTGCGGCTTTCCCGCCAGCAGGCCCGGGACAACGCGGTCAACCTTCTCCAGGAAGCCATGGCCTATGAGGGAGAGGAGCAGGGGGCAAAAGAAGCGGAGTCCTCTATGGAACTGGAGCGGATCGTGCAGACAGCCCTCAGCGAAGCTCAAATCGAAAGCCTGGTCATTGCCAAGGGCTATTCGGATTGTGTGGCCTATATGTCCGGGGAAGGGATCTCCGTGGCGGTGGCCTCTCCTGAGGGTGGCTTACAGCAGGAGGATGTGGCAGTGATTGCTGATATCGTCATGAACCAGTCGGAATATTCTTTGAAGGATATTCGGGTGGTGGAAGTGCAGTAAACGAATTGAAACCGGGAGATGTCGTAAAAGGCATCTCCCGGTTTCCCTGCTTAAGGGAATCTCTAAGGCAACACCGCACAATGGGAACTTCGGCTTTCGCCGGATCTTTTGCTCCATCTGTGCAGTT